>CANRZQ010000211.1 GCA_947644475.1 uncultured Muribaculaceae bacterium | reverse complement strand
CTATGCCAACCGTGATGCAGAACGCTACGCTATCGCTCGCTCCGATACCACTGGTGTATACAATTCGCATTACCGGGGGTTGCGCTTCCGCTCCACCCCCGGCTAACATCTTGAAGCGCATACGCGCTTCTCCTTCACGTCGATGGCTTATTTGAACCGCATTGCACGAACCGTGCGTCCCTACACTCAAAGCATTAATTCTCTTTCGTGACATATTCACAATATTACTTTTGTTTGCAAGGCTTTAATTTCTTCCCTCATAATATTTCTCACTTCGTCTATATTTTTTCTGATTTTCCCATTGGCATCGCGGCATGAGAGATTGTGTAACAGAACAAATATAGATGTAAATTTATTACTTACAGGCCATTGCCCCGACGGATGTGGCACGCACACCGTTGGGACACCAAGAATCATTCCTATTTCAAGGGTTGGCGATTCCAGAACCTGAACGCACGAAATATGGTCCTTGATATTTTGCGGCACTTTTCTGCTGTTTAGTTGTCTGAAACCTTCCTTTGTAAGCAAGACTATCCGTTTCGGCTTCAATATTTCTATCAGCCGTAGTGTGCTTTCTATGCCAACAGACACCAATTCAGGCCTTAAATCGGAAAATCCTTTATTCGAGACAAAAGGTGTAAGATTGGCCCAAACTGTTTTTTTATCATCATCGACAGAATCGGATGTCATCAAATGGTTATAGCCAAGAAACCATCTCGCTCCATCAACAAACTTCCATTTTTCATCTAAACGAGAGCCCCAACACTTGTTGCCATCCAAGAATTCTTCCACCGATAGGTTTGTCTCATTATCCGAGGATACTTTGCCATCGCCCTTAGGGTTGATGCCAAGAATCAATGTATCGATGCTGTCATCTATATGCGACAATGGCGACTGCGTATAATAACAAGTATCGAACTCTTTTGCCAACTTATTAAACCTCGGGACGTATTCTTGCGCCCAAAGCCTAAGGTCTTCTTTTACAGTTTTGTGCATATGAGATTAATTAAAGTAATTTGAGGAGAAAAATTTTTTACGGGAATTATCGTTAATTGCTCATTAATTATGAATTAATGAATAATTTACGACAATTAACGCAAAACTGTTTTGCAAATATAGTGAAATTATGTCTCATTATGTGATACATGTTGGAAAATTTATAAAATTTCTTCCTCATCAACGCGCTTGCCGGTGAAAATGTCGATGCAGCTGTTGGCGCAATAGTCGTCCTGCCACATTACAGCGGAACATACAGCGAGACAACCTGAGGCATTATGAATTATATGGTAGCCCTCGTATTCATTGAATCCAAGAGGGATATATACATATAGGTGTGTGCCGCAGTCTTGAAGTTCGATGCCCATTATAGCCAGACGCTCATCATAGTCCTGAATAAATGTTTCAAAACTGTTATAGCCGCCGACCATTTCCGATAGGAAGTCATGACGTTTGCGCATCATCGCCAAACGTTCGTCGTGTGTCATACAGATTAAATCCATATTATTGTTTTTTAGTTTGCAGTTGCAAAGCAAAATAAAACATGGCGCATTTTGTGAGACAGCATTATTTTTTATGTTATTTTGCTGTATTTTCAAACATGTATCGCACTATGAGACACCATAGCCGTAATTTTGCAGCGTAAACTAAAAACGTCGGAAATGAGAAACCTTAAATTTGACAACGGCATGTCGGGAAAGGACAGCGAAACCCGGAAGGAAAGTGCGTCGCAATCGAAGCCACGCTCAGTGCTTGAAGCGTTCGAGTATATCGTTGAACTTGCTTCGAATTCCAATCTCAGCGATGAGTTTTTCGAAAAAGCGGGCAGCCATATCCGCTATGCGTCGCGGAAAATAAAACTGACGACGATGCAAACAGTAATGCTTGCCCTGTTTGTCGACCGCAGCGAGGACAACAGCATACGCCTGTCTGAAATTGCCGGGCATGTCGGATGCCGGACAACCAAGATTCTGCGCCTCTCAAAAGATATTGACGCGCTCGAGGACAAGCATTACCTGATTGCATCACGTTCGAAGAAACAGCTTTCTTACCGCGTGCCTATGGACGTGCTTAAATCACTAAAAGCCGGGATTCCTTATGTAAAGGAGACGTCGCCGGTCGAGAATATCCAGGACTTTTTTGATTACTTCAATGAACTGATGAGCCAGATGGACGACGACGAGCTGACTCATGAACGTCTGCTGGAATCTACGATGGAGGCATTAGATACAATCAAAGACACCGTCTATGCCAAAACGCTGCGCCGCTATCGCCTTGACGGAGAATATATATTGCTGTTCACATATATGGCCCACCGGTTTATTCAAGAAGACGACGACTTTATCATGGACCACAATATCGATGATATCTATGACGACAACCAGATTCCTTACCATATCAAGAGAGGCCTGCGCTCGCGGTCGAACTGCCTGTTCTCAAACGGCCTGATTGAGAATGCCGGGCGCGACGGCATACTACAGCCAAACGCGTTCAAACTCACCGACTATGCCAAAGAAGAACTGCTTGGCGAGATGAACTTGACGAATTCCTGCGGATCAGACAAAGATTTGCAAAAGCATGACTCTTTTGCAAAAAAACAGTTGATATACAATGCCGCCGTGGCCGAGCAGATACACGACCTTGCATCCATTCTTGAAGAGGAACGGTTCAACGACGTACAGTCGAGGCTCGAAAAAGCGGGAATGCGCAAAGGATTCTGCTGCCTGTTCTACGGCGCTCCGGGCACAGGCAAGACAGAAACCGTATACCAACTTGCGCGGCAGACCGGGCGCGACATTATGCGTGTCGACGTGGATAAAATAAAAAGTTGCTGGGTGGGCGAAAGCGAAAAAAACATAAAGGCGCTTTTCGACCGCTACCGCAAAATTTGCAGGACATCGGTTATAACCCCCATCTTGCTTTTCAACGAGGCCGACGCCGTGTTCGGCATCCGCATGGAGGGCGCGGCCCGCGCCGTGGACAAGATGGAAAATTCCATCCAAAACATCATCCTTCAAGAGATGGAAAGCCTCGAAGGCATAATGATAGCCACCACCAACCTCACGTCTAATTTCGACAAGGCTTTCGAACGCCGCTTCCTCTACAAAGTACGGTATGAGAAACCGACAGCCGAGGCGCGGGCCAAGATTTGGAAAGCAATGCTTCCGGGCCTTTCCGACAGCGACGCGCACACACTCGCCAAGGAAAGCGACCTGTCGGGCGGCGAAATTGAGAATATCGTGCGCAAACATTCCGTCGAGTCAATTCTGTCCGGCAACGATTGTATCGACATATCCGCATTACTCAGCCTGTGCCGTGCGGAACGAATCACAACCTCGCGCACCCGCGTCGGATTCTGACCCCCAATAAAAAAGGAGACCGTCAAGGCCTCCTTTTTCATTTTCGAGAATTTTTTCAACGGACAACAACCTTGCGGTCGCCTACGATATATACCCCGGCGGGAAGCCCGGCGGTGGCGTTGGCCTGTGGCACTCCACGACGCAACATTATTCCTTGAAGAGTATAGACATTCACAATGTCTGAGCCGGACATTGCGACAGACTCCACTCCCAAATACCGTCCGGAACCGTAAACTTCCAGTTCGGCAATGCCGATACCATAGCCGGTGGCGCGTTTAAGGCCCGTGTAACGGATATGGCGCATCGGCACATCGGGTACCGCAATGTCGTCGGTACCGACACCCTTCATAGTGCGTCGGCCGAATTCGGTCCAGTTGATTCCGTCGGTTGAGTATTCTATCAATGCCTCAGTGGCTATGGCAATATCGTTTGTGGTGATGACGATACGGTTTACGATATATGTATCGAGCAAATCTACCGCCAGCCATTCGTTGTCGTTGAACTGCGATCCCCACCGAGTAGATTTGTCGCCATCCACAGCCTTTGCACCGCCAAGGCCGTCGTTTTCTTTGGAGGAAATCTCAGTGGGCTTGTTTAATGCAAGGTTGTATTCAGAGAAAGGCACTACATCCACCGCTACATCAGCAGTAAGACGGCCGGCAGAGAATGTTACTATATATGAGCCGTCGGAGACAGCTGTAAGCATGCGTCCATCGACAGTGACACCGCCGGAGGGCGCGCCCGACATATCGCGGACAAAAGCCTCTACATCGGAAAGCGGGTATTCCCCACCAAATTGGTTGAGGATGGAGACATCAACCGTTACGGATTCTCCGGACGCTATTGATATGGCCGATGGCGAAACAGTCATTGACTTGGGGCGCACCACCTCATTCACGGCTATGTCTTTCGAAGAGGACACTCCGCCGGATGTGGTGGCCGTAACGGTTGCGTTGCCGTAGGTCTGCGGAGAGAAAACCCCGTCGGATGTTATCTCACCCTGCGATACAGCCCAGGCGACGGATGTCTCGACAGCCGAGCCATCGAGGCGGTAAGCCATGGCATGAAGTGCAAGAGATTTATCCTCGTCGACAGAAAGAGCGTCGGCAGTGATGTCGATGCCGATTACATCGCCTGCGGCAGCGTCGGCAGCAACGCCGCATACAGAGAATTCATAAAGCGAAGTGCCGTATTGCGAACCTCGTGCAATCGAGCGCATACGCACATATCTTCCCTCGGCAGAGATGCGATGGGTTATCTTCCCTGCCGACGCGGCGGTGAATTCACCGGCAGGCACCCAAGCATTGTCGGCCACTGTGGTGAGAGTAACGTCGCCGGAGTTGAGATGGCACAAAGTCTGCTGTGTCGGCGCGCCGTCGGGTGCGGTTTCAATGGCATATAGCGATGCGAAAGCGGCCTCCCAGTCGAGCACAACACGCGTAAGGCGATAGTCTTTGCCAAGGTCGATGTAAATCCATTCACCATCGTTGTGGCGGCTGCCCCAGCGTGTCGACCGCTCGCCGTCGTTGACATTGCGAGCCACAGTGCCTACATTTTCCTCTGATGAAGTGACAACATTCTTATTTAAAGCCACATTTGGCAATTCTGGCGTGACAACTAC
>CANRZQ010000210.1 GCA_947644475.1 uncultured Muribaculaceae bacterium | reverse complement strand
GGGTTGTCGAAGATACGGTCGACAAAGTTGCCGGAGATATAGTCGGCGATTACCACTTTCTTGATAAGGCCGGCGATGATAAGGAAGAGGCCTTCGGCCACCATGGCACGTGTAACCACAGGGTTTTCCTTGATTTGCGGAAGCATGTCCTTGGCCCGCACCACCGGGCCGGCAAGCAGGGGAGGGAAGAAGGTGAGAAAAAAGGTGTAGTCGAGGAAATTGCGGCACGGCTCGATCTCGCGGCGGTAGATGTCGACCATGTAACTTATCGAGCGGAATGTGAAGAAGGAGATGCCCGCGGGGAGGACAATGTCGAGGGGGTCGAAGCGCGTGGAGGTGATATTGGCGAATGTCTCGTAGAGGAGGTTGAAATATTTGAAATATACGAGCATGCCCACGTTTATCACCACATTTAGCCATATGATGGCTTTGCGTCCGGCATTGTTGGAGACAGAGCCGAGCCAACGGCCGAGGGCGTAGTCGGAGATGCACACGCCAAGGAGGATAAAGCAGTACTGAGCCGACGACTTATAGTAGAAATACAGCGAGAATGCTATCACGAAAAGCATCTTGACGGTGCGCCACCGCCTTAGAGCCTGATAGATGAGCAGGAATGCGACGAAAAGCAGCAGAAACAAGCCCGTGTTGAACAACAGCGGGTTTGCGCGGTCGTAGAGGAGCAGGTCGGTGAGTATTTCTTGCATTTTGGGAGTTGGGAAGTTGGGGAAGTTTGGAGGTTGGGGAGTTGGGGAGTTTGGGGAGTTCGAATTATTTCGAGTTATGTCGATTTAAGTCGATTTATCACAAGCCGGAGGCTTGTGTTCCTAAGGCGTGTGTTCCTAAGGGGATGAGGGCGTCGAAGAGGAGGTTGCCTTGTAGGGAGTAGCCGCTCCAGGAATGGTGGATGCGGTCCTTGGCAAAGAGGCCTTTTGAAATCCATTTGGCCGATGCCCCGGTGCCGCCGGCCACGGCATACCAGTCGTAGACGGCTATGCCTTTTTCGGCGCCGTAGCGGAGGATGACGTCGCGCATACGGGCGACGTTGTCGTTCACCTTGTAGGAGCGGGTGGTGGTGTAACGCCGCTTTTTGCCTTTGCGTCGCACGCGCGTGGTGACCGAGCGCTGGCACTCCATGGGCGTGGTGAGCAGGATAGCCGCCGAGGGGTTGGCCTTGCGGATATTCTCGACGAGGCGGTCGATATTGGCGTAGAACTGGGCATCGGTGATTTTGCCGAACGCTTCGTTGGTGCCCATGTCGAGAATCACGAGGTCGGGCGAGAGGGCATGTATGTCGCGGCCTACGGTGCCGATGGAATTGTAGGTGGAATATGTGGCTCCGTTGTTGCCGATGGCCGAGTATTCGATTCCGGTCATGGAATTTGTGAGTTCGAATCCGAATATCGTACATTCGCCTCGGCTCTGGAAGTCGACGGTGACAGAAGTCGACGGCTCGAAAAGGGCAATGTCGAGCACCTCGCCATCGGATGTGGCAGTGTAAAGGGCCGGGACATCGCGGTCGGTGATACCGGTGACAATTGGCGTGGCGCCGGAGCAGAACACGCGTATGCGGTCGAAATCGCGCGGAGGCGAGTCGGCGGTCTGCTTCACGGATATGGTGAAATCGAAAGTGGCGGTTTTAGGTTGCAGGGCAATGCCGGTGAATCACATGTCGACGGCCCACGGCATTTTCAGCAACTTTGCGGATGTGAACGATGACGATGACGATATGGTGTAGTCGTTAGGCTGGTTTGTGCCGGCGAGCCGGAATGGAATCACCAGGCCGCGGCCCGCGCTGCCGAAGCGGTCTTCGAGGAGGGTGCGCGTTCGGGATGTGGAGCCTTCGGCCTGGATGTGGCTGTCGCCGATATGCACGATTGATATCACCGTATCGTCGGCGGCTGCCAGCATGGCGGAGAGAGCCGACCAGTCGGCTCCGTTCATCGTTATGCGGTTGGCGTCGAGGTTGAGAAAAGGGTAGGAGGAATAATAGTCGGCCCGGCGTCGTGCCGTTTCCGTGCCCGAGATTTCCCGGGCGGGTCCGAGGTCGGGATTCTCGCGGATTTCGGCGTCGTCCGATTCTATGATCTGCTCCCGTTCGTTGGCCGTCTGCGCCCGGGCCGGCAAAGCACCGATGGCGAGCGCGGCAGCCGCGTATATATATTTGAGGAGAGTATGCATTGCGGTCTATTCGGTGGCTGTTAATGATTTGACAAGGCGCGATGCCAGTTCGGCACCGCCTTTGGCGTTGAGGTGGATATAGTCGGCGTTGACGAGTTTGTCGGCGCGCCAGTCGACAATGGCGTCCTCGCCGCCCATGGCCTCGCGGGTGTCCCAGAAGAGCACTCCGGCATTGCGGGCAGTCTGCCGCTGGGCGTCGATCATGGCCGGGGCAGTGGGCAGGGAATGGACCTCGCCGTTGATTTTCTGGCCGCGGTCGCCAATGCCCATGAGCAGAATTTGCGCGTTGGGATAGCACTTGCGCACTTGGTCGACAACTTTGCCCATAAGCCGGCCATAAGAAGAATATTCCTTTTGCGACGACGACAGGGCGTTGATGCCATATTCGAGGATTATAAGGTCGTAGTCGACAGCGCGTCGCATGCCTTCGGCCAGGTCGGCGCCGAGATTGCGGTGGCCGATGCCGGAGTCGCCGCGCACCGACATGCAGTCGACCTGCACGCCTGTGGTGTCGCCGAGCCATGCGCCGAGCATCACGAGTCCGGGCACGCCGTTGGTTATTTTCAGGGTCTTTGTCTCGCCGGGAAGTTGCAGGGCCTGCACGGCTTCTGACGCCTCGACGGGAAACTCGCGGCTCTCGCCGTCGATTTCCATTTTTATCGTGCCTCCTTTGGGGGCGATGAATAGAATCTGCGACAGATTCCAGGCTTGCCGGGTGGCCTCCGACTTGTCGGCCTTGTAAGTGATTGTGGCTCCGGCGTTTCCGGTGAAATACTCACCCGAAAGCGGAAAATAAGGACTGGACTTGGTCTTGCGCGAGTCGTGCTGGGTCCAGCCCGACGACGAGTGGATAATAGAGCGTCGGAAGCCCGACACCTCGCTGTGAGCCGGAACGTAGCCCACGCCACGGCCGCCGTATTGCTGCTGGAGCAGGCGGCGTATGTCCTGGGCAAAGATGTCGCCCTCGATATAACTGTCGCCTACAATGGCTATGCGCATTGGGCGGCCCGACGCGCCGGCAAGAGCCGAGCGCACTTTGGCGAGGCCGCCGTCGGGAGTGTAGTCTTCTATCAATATGTCGCCTCCGGCATTGCGCGGCGCCTTGGCCGGAGCCTGCTTGGCCGGAGCGGCCTCTTCGGCCGGCTGCGGCGCGACAGAAGCCGACAGCGGCGACGTGCTTTTTTCCTTCTCTTGCTCTTGCTGCAAAACCAATTCGAGGTCGGGGTCGATGATCTCGGCGGCCTGGGCCGGCGCGTCGTCGGTCTCCGACGACGGGAATAGGTCGGAGAAAAGATTGAAGTCCTTGATTGTCCCGCCGGTCCATTTGCTCCACGGGCAAAGCGACAGGCCTATGAGCACGGCCACCGCCAGTGCGATTATGAGAAGAGGTTGCCCTTTACGGTTGTCCATATCGTCAGAGATTCATAATTTCGGCAACGGTATCAATTTTCATCATGGCCTCGTCCCATTCCTCCTCGGCGTCGGAAAGGCCGATGATGCCGCCTCCGCCGTATACGGTGTAATATGAGCCGAGGTTTTGGGCGCAACGTATTGTCACGTAGGCCGTTTCGGTGTTGTTGTCGCGCAAGCCCACATATCCGCCGTAGCAGCGACGCGGATGCTCCTCAATTTCGGCTATGTCTTTGAGAGCCTGCTCTTTGGGAAATCCGCAGAGGGCCGGGGTGGGGCTGAGCGCGTCGAGGATTTCAAAGAATGAGCCTGTGCCTCCCATTCCTGCAATTCTGGTGAGTTTGTGGTGAAATCCGCCATAAGGGGCATCGCCGATCTCGGTTGTATACGGGATTTCGAACCGGTCGAACACATCGCAGATATATCGGGTGACGATGTTGTGTTCCCGGCTGTTCTTCTTCGACCATTCGGTGTCGTCGCTGGTCTGCGTGCCGGCGAGGGAGTAGGAGAGGTATATGTCTTTTTTGAGGTCGTGGTGGAGGAGCAACTCCGGGGTGGCGCCGAACCAGAATCCCGTCTTGGGATGATAGAACGCGAATGTGCAGATTTCAACGCTTGACGAGAACATCCAGTCGATAGCCGAGTCGAGCGGCCATTCGGGGGAATATATCGACTGTGTGCACGAAATCACGGTTTTTTCGTCGGGGGTTGTTTTCAGGCGGTCGATCAGTGCCGACACCTTATTAATATATGTGTCGTGGCCGGTCGATTTTTTCCACGGCTCGATGTCGGGCTCTTCGTAACCGCGCAGGGTTTTGCGACGGTCGAGCACGTCATTTGCCGACAGTTCGAAGGGAATCCATATGTTTTTACCGTGAGGCGTGGCAAAAGAGTTGATGAAAAAGCCGCGGGAAGGCTCGGGCATATTTTCATCAAGCGCGCTCGGCGCGGCGGAGAACAAAATATTTTGGTGGTAGGTGTCTCTGAATACGAAAAACGGTATCTTCTTATAGATACACCATTCTATCGCTTTAATCTGTTCGGTGGTCATCTGTCAATTAATTCGGCTGTGAGGGAGAAAAAGTCGGAGTCGGTAATTTTGACGGTATAGAATTGGCCGATGCGCAGACGGCGGTTTTCGTCGGTGAAGATGTTCACGTCGATGTCGACCTCAGGCGAGTCGCCTTCGGTGCGTCCTGTCCACATATTGCCCTGACGGCTGTCGATGAGCACCTTCACCTCGCGTCCCACCATGGAGGCAAGCACCTCGGCCGATATATCCTGCTGAATGGCCATGAGTTGGTCGAGCCGCCGCTGCTTCACTTCGTCGGGGATGTCGTCGGAGAGGTTGCGGGCCGCTGCCGTGTCGTCTTCCTCGCAATAGGCGAAAGCGCCCATGCGCTCGAAGCGTTGCTCGCGCACGAAGTCTTTAAGG
>CANRZQ010000209.1 GCA_947644475.1 uncultured Muribaculaceae bacterium | reverse complement strand
CGATCTTGAGCACCGTATAAATCTTTCCGGAGCCGGTTAAGATATCATTTACCTGATTCAACACCCTGCTCAACGCCGGACGCATGAAACTCGGCGTGCCGGCCGACGGCGACCTCCGCGGCCACCTTTTCGTGTCGTCGGGACTCGGCGGCATGTCCGGAGCACAGCCCAAGGCCGCCGAGATAGCCGGAGCCGTGGGCATCATTGCCGAAGTAGACGCCTCGCGCATCGAGACACGCCACAGCCAGGGCTGGGTGCGCCACGTCGTTGAAGACATCCCCGAGGCTTTCCGTCTCGCCAATGAATACATCGAAAAAGCCGAGCCAGCCTCGATAGCATATCACGGCAACATCGTCGACCTGCTCGAATACGCCGTGAAGCACAACATCGGCATCGAGTTGCTTTCCGACCAGACATCGTGCCACGCCGTGTACGAAGGCGGATACTGCCCGGCCGGCATCACCTTCGAGGAGCGCACACGCCTGCTCCACGACGACCCCGCCGAGTTCCGACGCCGCGTCGACGACACCCTGCGCCGCCATTTCCACGCCATCAAGGCCCTCGTGGCCCGCGGCACCTACTTCTTCGACTACGGCAACTCGTTTATGAAAGCCATCTACGACGCAGGAGTAAAGGAAATATCGCGCAACGGCATCGACGAAAAAGACGGATTCATATGGCCGTCGTATGTCGAGGACATCATGGGCCCCATGCTATTCGACTACGGCTACGGACCCTTCCGCTGGGTGTGCCTCTCCGGAAAGCACGACGACCTCGTGGCCACCGACCGCGCCGCCATGGAATGTATCGACCCCGACCGCCGCGGACAGGACCGCGACAACTACAACTGGATACGCGACGCCGAGCGTAACGCCCTCGTCGTCGGCACCCAGGCCCGCATCCTCTACCAAGACGCAATGGGACGCCTCAAAATAGCCCTGCGCTTTAACGAGATGGTGCGCCGCGGCGAGGTTGGCCCCATCATGCTCGGACGCGACCACCACGACGTGTCGGGCACCGACTCCCCCTTCCGCGAGACATCCAACATCAAAGACGGCTCCAACGTAATGGCCGACATGGCCGTGCAATGCTTCGCCGGCAACTGCGCGCGCGGCATGAGCCTCGTGGCCCTGCACAACGGCGGCGGCGTAGGCATCGGCAAGGCCATCAACGGCGGCTTCGGCATGGTGTGCGACGGCTCCGAGCGCGTCGACCGCATCCTGCGCGACGCCATGCTCTGGGACGTGATGGGAGGCGTGGCACGCCGCTCATGGGCCCGCAACGAAAACGCCCTCTCCACCGTGCGCGAGTGGAACGACACCCAGGCCTCCTCTGGCTTCATGATCACCGAGCCCTTCCTCGCCTCCGACACCCTCCTGCGCTCCCTCCTCGAAAAATAGCCCTGCACGCATGGCAAAGCATAGAGATGCCTCGCCATTTTCGTGACGTAGCCACGTTCTGCTATGCAACCCACGTCTTTTAGCCGGGGGAGGATACCGGCCCGTGACGAAGTCACATCCTCTTATGTAACCCCCGATTTCAATCGGGGGAGCAAACCGCAAACAAAAGCATGGCAAAGCCATGTGCCCGACATAAAAAACAACTAATCACTATTGTTATGAACCAGATAATCGAATGTGTGCCAAATTTTTCCGAAGGCCGCGACCATGAGAAAATTGAAAAAATAATCGACAACTTCCGCGGACGCAAAGGCGTGAAACTCCTCGACTATTCCAACGACGAGAACCACAACCGCCTCGTCGTGACCGTTGTGGGCGAACGCGAGCCGCTGCGCGACGCCGTGCTCGCCGCCGTGGGCACTGCCGCCGAACTCATCGACCTCACCAAGCATGAGGGCCAGCACCCCCGCATGGGCGCCGTCGACGTGATTCCGTTTATCCCCGTGCGCAACGCCTCGATGGAAGAGTGCATTGAACTGTCGAAGGAAGTGGGTGCAAAAATCGCCGAACTTTACAGCATACCCGTATTCCTCTATGAGAAATCGGCATCGGCGCCCCACCGCGAGAACCTCGCCGCAATCCGCAAGGGCGAATTCGAGGGCATGGAGGAAAAGATTCACCAGCCCGAATGGCATCCCGACTTCGGCCCCGAGCAGCGTCACCCCACTGCCGGCACTGTGGCCGTGGGCGCACGCATGCCCCTTGTGGCCTATAACATCAACCTCAATACCAACCGCCTCGACATTGCCACCGCCATAGCAAAGCGCATCCGCCACATCAACGGCGGCTTCCGCTTCGTCAAGGCCATGGGCGTCGACCTCGCCGACCGCGGCATCGTGCAGGTGTCCATCAACATGACCGACTTTACCCGCACGGCCCTCTACCGCGTGTTTGAGACCGTGCGCTTCGAGGCACAACGCTGGGGCGTGACCATCGCAGGCAGCGAAATCGTTGGCCTCGTGCCCATGGCAGCCCTCATCGACACCGCCGAATACTACCTCGGCCTCGAGGACTTCTCCATGGCCCAGGTTCTCGAATCCCGCATCATGGAAGAATAAGCCGGAATAACTCTTTAACGTTAATTCTCGTATAATCCGTCGTTAATTAAAATTAATGGTCCATTTGCGACAATTAACGTTAAATTTATATCCCTGATATGAAAGGTTTCATTAATGCAACGATTGTGACACCCATTGGCAAAAGTGCCGTCAAAGGCACGGCTATGGGCTGCCTCACCACTATTAAGAATGGTGCCGTCGCCGTTTCCGACGACGGCATCATCACCTATGCCGGCGACAAAGAATCAATGCCGGCCTGTGGCGAGACTGTCGACCTGGGCGGCCGTGTAATGCTCCCGGGGTTTGTCGACAGCCACACCCACGCCGTGTTTGGAGGGTTCCGCCCCGACGAGTTCCGCATGCGCCTCGAAGGACGGTCGTATATGGACATTATGAACGCCGGAGGAGGCATACAAAGCACTGTCGACGCCACACGCAAGGCGTCGGCCGACGAACTCCTCCAAAGCCTCGACTTCTTCATCCGCCGCATGACCGAGGCCGGCGTCACCACCGTGGAGATTAAAAGCGGCTACGGACTCGACACCGCCACCGAGCGCAAGATGCTCGAGGTGATAGCCCAAGCCAAGGAACGATATGCCGGACGCATCGGAATAGAGTCAACATTCCTTGGGGCGCACGCCGTGCCGCGCGAATATGCCGGACGCACTGCCGAATACACCGACATGATTATCTCCGAGATGCTGCCCGAGTTCCGCGACCTCGCGTCGAACTGCGACGTGTTCTGCGAGCGTGGCGTGTTCGAACTCGACGACTCGCGCCGGCTCATGGAGGCCGCCCGTGCCATGGGCTACAACGTAAAGTTCCATGCCGACGAGATTGTGCAACTCGGGGGCGCCGAACTCGCCGCAAGCCTCGGAGCGCTCTCGGCCGACCATCTGCTCCATATCTCCGACGAAGGCATCCGCGCCATGGCTGCCTCGGGCACCGTGGCCACCTGCCTGCCCCCCACGGCCTTTGCCCTGCGCGAGCCTTACGCTCCCGCCCGCAAGATGATCGACGCCGGATGCGCCGTGGCCCTTGCCACCGACCTCAACCCCGGCTCATGCTTCTCTGGCTCGATACCGCTCACAATAGCCCTGGCCTGCATATACATGAACATGAGCGTGGAGGAAACAGTAACGGCTCTCACCCTCAACGGAGCGGCAGCCCTCGGCATCGCCTCACGTGTCGGCTCGATAGAGCCCGGCAAGGAAGCCAACTTCGCCGTCCTCGCCTTCGACTCCATCAACTTCCTCCCCTACTACGTGGCCATGAACTGCGTCGAATCCACCTATTACAAAGGGCAGAAAATAATTGTTGATTAAAATTTGCAAGTATCAAATTATATACCTAACTTTACCACAAATCAAAACCTGTCAACAATGCCTGAAATAAGCAGATTCTTCGGCATAATAATAAGCCTGTATTGGAACGACCATAATCCTCCGCATATCCATGCCAATTACTCGGGATCTGAATTTACAATATCTGTTTTCGACCGAATAGTAGACGGTCGCGCCCCGGCCAAGGTAATTGCAAAGGTGAACGAATGGATTGACCTGCACGAATCAGAAATTCTTGACCTTTGGTCCAAGGCTCAGAACGGAGAAGAAATAGGAAAAATTGAACCGCTCAAATAAAAATGCTAAAAATCATCGACATAGATTATCTCAGCGACTATTCTTTGAGAATAGAGTTCAACGATGGCATCGTGAAAGTTGTCGATTTGCAGCCATATCTAAAAGGACCTGTGTTCGGCAAACTCCTCGATAAAGACTTATTTGTGCAATACGGCATAGTACGTGGCACCATAGAATGGGCCAACGGGCTTGACTTCGCTCCGGAATTCTTATACGAAATAGGAGAAACCCTGCCGGAGAACAACAGTCCACGCGACAGAATCAGACGCTTTTTCATGGCTCACAGAGAAATAAACATCACTGCTTTTGCTGAACGAATCGGGCTGAATCCCAAATTATTAAGCAATTACATAAACGGCCATAAAAATCCCTCGCCCGAACGCGAAGACATGATTTTCGCGGCAATCCGCGACTTAGGCCGCGAATACCAAAACATCTAATAATACCATACAAAAATATGAACCTGCAAGACCTCACTATAAAAGATTTTCTGGCCAAGACTGCCGGATCCGACCCCGTGCCCGGCGGAGGCTCCATAGCCGCGCTGTGCGGCACGCTCGCCGCTGCCCTCGCCGAAATGGTGACAGGACTCACCATCGGACGTAAGAAATATGCCGACGTGCAGGCCGAAATGGAGGCCATAGCACCCCGCATGGCCGAGGCCCGCGCCAAATTCCTCGATTACATCGACAAGGACGCCCAGGCCTACGACGCCGTGTTCTCCGCATTCAAGATGCCGAAGGACACCGACGAGCAGCGCGAGGCACGCGCCGCCGCGATAGAGACCACCACGCTCTATGCCGCCACAGTGCCCATGGCCGTGGCCTCACTCGCCGTGGAAATCATGCCCGGCATAGCCGAGATTGCCGAAAAAGGCAACAAGAATGCCATAACC
>CANRZQ010000208.1 GCA_947644475.1 uncultured Muribaculaceae bacterium | reverse complement strand
CCATGGTGTCGATTTGCGCGGCATTTCCGACGACGAGGCCATAGCGCAGGGCGTCAACCTTGAATACGTCATCGACGCATATCGCAACCTTAACGAGTCCACAGGCATCGGCGATAAGTTCTTCACCTCCTTTTTCGAGAAACTCATAGGCCGCGGCGACATACGCGCGATGATCGAGCAAGGCCTCTCGGCCGATGAGATAAAGGCCACCTGGGCCGACGACGTCGACCGCTTCCGCCGTCAGCGCCGGCCCTATCTGCTCTACAACGAGGATTAAGAAACATAGAAAATTAAGAATCATAGAAAATTAAGAAACATAGAAAATTAGGAATCATAGGATGCCTATGAATCCTATGATTCCTAAAAACTCCCCAACTTCCCAATGTCAACCCCTGTCTTGATAATTCTTTCGCTCGCCGGCTACTTCGCCGTGCTCATGCTCGTGTCGTGGCTGGCGGGGCGAGGCGGCGACAATGCCACCTTCTTCACCGGCGGCCGGCGCGCCCCGTGGCCTCTGGTAGCCTTCGGCATGCTCGGAGCCGGCATCTCCGGCGTCACATTCATCTCCGTGCCGGGCATGGTGGCCGCCAAAGGATACGCCTACTTGCAGATGGTGCTCGGCTTCATCGTAGGCTATTTTGCCATAGCATATGTGCTCATTCCGCTGTTCTACAAGCGCAACCTTGTGTCTATCTACGGCTACCTCGAGCAGCGGTTCGGCGTGTCGACCCACCGCACCGGCGCGTGGTTCTTCTTCATATCCAAGATGCTCGGAGCCGCCGTGCGTTTCTTTGTGGTGTGCGCCGTGCTCCAGGTGCTCGTGTTCGGGCCGCTCGGCATCCCGTTCTCGTTCAACGTGATAGTCTCGATTGCGCTCATTTGGCTCTATACCATGCTTGGAGGCGTGAAGTCTGTGGTGTGGACCGACGCTCTAAAAAGTTTCTGCCTCATCATGTCGGTGGTGCTGTGCATATGGTTCATCGGGCAGAACCTCGGCTACTCGCTCTCCGATATGGCCGGAGCCATTTCCGGCCACGAGTCCAGCCGGATGTTCTTTTTCGACGATGCCAAGTCGGGACTTTACTTCTGGAAACAGTTCCTCGCCGGTGTGTTCATGGCAATAGCCATGACAGGCCTCGACCAGGACCTGATGCAGCGCACCATGGCATGCGCCGACTCGCGCCGCTCGCAAAAAAACATGATTGCCAGCGGCATCCTCCAATTCTTCATCATAGCCCTCTTCCTGCTTTTAGGCACACTCCTCATTATATATATGGACGCGCGCGGAATCTCGCGCCCTGAGAAATCCGACGACATTTTCAGCCTCGTGGCCACCGACGAGGCCATGCCCGCCATCGTGGCCATACTGTTCGTGGTGGGGCTTGTCGCGGCCAGTTACTCGGCTGCCGGCTCGGCCCTCACATCGCTCACCACATCATTTACCATCGACCTCCTTCCCGAGCGTCACCGCGCCACCGACGAGCGTCTTGGCCGCTCGCGCCGTCGCGTCCACATGGCCATGTCCGTGGCCATGGGCACAGTAATCATCGCCTTCTATTACATAAGCAACCAGGATGCCATTTCGGCAGTCTACACCCTTGCCTCATATACCTACGGCCCGATTCTCGGCCTTTTCGTGTTCGGCATCTTCTCAAAGCGGCGCGTACGCGACCGCTGGGTGCCTGCCGTGTGCGTCGCCGCCCCGGTCCTGGCTTGGGCGCTGCAATGGCTGCTCGCCCGCTTCTGGGGCTACGAGACCGGATTCGAACTGCTGCTCACCAATGCCGCCTTCACCGTGGCCGGCCTCTGGCTTTTACGCACATCAGGAACACAAACCTCTGGTTTGTGATATGTGATATATCAACATCAGCGATATCCTATGGCAAAAGACCTCCTTTCAAGATACATCTGGCTCGTCGACACAATAAAGCGCCACGGACGCATCACCCGCGGCGAGATTGACGAGCAGTGGAAACGCTCGCGCTTCTCCCAAGGCGACGGCATACCCCGGCGCACATTCTACAATTACCGCCTTGCAATCGAGGAACTCTTCAACCTCAACATCGAGTGCGACCCCTCCACCTACGAATACTACATAACCTGCGAGGACTCCCACAGCGAGTCGATGAACAACTGGGTGCTCAACTCGGCCGCCACATCGGGCATCATCACCGGCGCCCACGACCTCTCGGGGCGCATATTCCTTGAGCAAGTGCCGTCGGCCCGCGACCACCTCGGCGTGTTTGTCGAGGCTATCCGCGAGTCGAGCATCGTGCGTTTCGACTATCTCCCATACACACGCTCAATCCCCACTCGCGCCATCGATTTCGAGCCTTACCTCCTGCGCATATTCCGCCAAAGGTGGTATGCCGTGGGCCGCAACGTAAAGGAAGACAAGATAAAGACATACGCCCTCGACCGTGTGTCGGCCGTGCAGCAGCTCACCGGCCGCTTCGACCTGCCAGCATGGTTCGAGCCCACGGAATATTTCACCGACGCCTTCGGCATCATCGTCGACCACAGCGAGCCGCGGCTCATCGAGATTCGCGCCGACTCCACACAGGCCAAATACCTACGTGCCCTGCCGCTCCACCACTCACAGAGCGAGATGATAGGCGACGGATACTCAATCTTCACCTACCGCATGCGCCTCACCACCGACCTCGTCAACGAAATCCTCTCTTACGGCCCGCGCCTCACCGTGGTAAATCCTCCCGAACTCCGCGCCATGGTATCCTCCGAACTCCGCAAGGCTCTCAAAGCCTACGACTGATTTTTGGATAAAACCCTTGACTTTTTGTTTGTAATTCAGTATATTTGCATCAAATAACCAAAATATTATTTTGAAATGAACGGCAATACCAACGAACACGAATATCACGGAATGACCATCAACGGCTTCGTCATGATATTCTTTACATTTATCCTTGTCCCGCTGCTCATCATCTTGTGCATTGTCGAAGGCGGCGAGAGCAACCTATTGCTCAGCATAGGCGGCTCTATCCTCCTCGGCATAGTCTTTATCATCGGATGCGTGGGATATTTCATACAAGAGCCAAACGTGGCACGCGTGATGGTGTTCTTCGGAAAATATAAAGGCACATGCCGAAAATTGGGCTATTACTGGGTAAACCCCTTCATGGACCGCATCAAACTCAGCCTGCGTATCCGCAACATGGACATCGAGCCTATCAAGGTAAACGACAAGGTGGGCAACCCCGTGCTCATCGGCATGGTGCTCGTTTGGCGAATAAAAGACACCTACAAGGTGGTTTTCGACCTCGACTCGCAAAGCCTCGGTGCCACAAAAGGCGTGTCGAACCAGGCTCTCGAACGATTCGTGCGCATCCAGAGCGATGCCGCGCTCCGCGAGGTAACCGGCCAGTTTGCCTACGACGAGACCGGCACCGCTCCCGACGAACTCACCCTGCGCGACGGCGGCGACGCCATCAACGAACTTCTCGAGCACAAAATCAACGAACGCCTTGCCATGGCCGGCATGGAAGTGGTAGAGGCGCGCCTCAACTACCTGGCCTATGCCCCCGAGATTGCAGCCGTAATGCTTCGTCGCCAGCAGGCGTCGGCCATCATCACAGCCCGCGAGAAAATAGTCGAAGGCGCTGTATCCATGGTAGAAATGGCTCTCAAACGCATCGAGGCCGACGGTGTCGTGCATCTCGACGAAGAGCGCAAGGCCGCCATGGTAGGCAACCTCCTCGTAGTGCTCTGCGCCGACGAAGCCGCCCAGCCCGTGCTCAACACCTCCTCAAATTAGGCTGGTAGTCCTTCTTAGGACTCCTATGAAGCCTAAGCCTCCTATAAATTAAACATGAAGCCGACCATAATCCTCCTTCTCGCCGTGCTCCTGGCGGCCACAGGCTGCTCGTCGAGCCGCAAGGTAAGCCGCGGCTCCGGCGGAAGCGTCTCCGTGCGACAGGCTGCCGCCGAGGCTGCCGGGCGTGCGCCCGAGAGCGTGCGTCCGCTTGTCGAGGAAGCATACCGCTGGATTGGCACTCCATATTCCTACGGCGGCAAGTCGCGGTCCGGCACAGACTGCTCCGGATTCCTCCAGAGCATCTACCGCAACGCCATGGGCATCTCCATACCCCGCTCCACGCGCGAGCAGAGCGATTTCTGCGCCAACATAAAAGCCGAGCGTCTCGAGCCCGGCGACCTTGTGTTTTTCAATTCCACCGGCCGCAAGGGCAAGGTGAGCCATGTCGGCCTCTACGTTGGCGACGGCAAGATTGTGCATGCCTCGTCGTCGCGTGGCGTGATTGAAAGCAGCCTGTCCGAAAAATACTATACCAAGCATTACAACCATTCCGGCCGTGTTCCCGCCATGGCCTCCATATCCAAGAAACAAAAGAACAAGAAAAAGGCCAAGGACAAAGGCAAAAACGCCAAGCCGGCCACGGCCGTAACGCCACCACCCGTGTCGCAGCCGTCGGCTCCCCCCGCAGTGCGCGAGATTACTCTCGACGAATTCACACGCGCCGTCGACCAGGCCGCCGACAGCATATATTCACAGCAGTGGATGGACTGATACACAAAAAAACGGAATCCCGGCGGGATTCCGTTTTTTTGTGCTTATTCGGCCGTCAATAAACAATCTTCGACACTTTCATGCCTTGGCGCACAATGTATATCTGCCCCTTGGCCGGCTCTGCCACAGCCCTGCCGTCCAAGGTGAAATATTCTGCCGGCGCGTCATTGAATACGTCGTCGCTGCCGGGAGCCTTGATGCCGCTCAGGTCGGCGTCGATGCTGCGCGCCGATATGGCATAAGAAGCCTTGGCCGTCGACTGGGGCAGCAACGGCAGCGAAAGATACGCGCGGTTGGGTTGAAGTTCCTGCGGTGTTCCGTCTTCGTTTGCGCGAAGTTTGTAGAATCCAACCACGCCGTCGGCGTTGACGCTGAACACACGCATCGTCGACTCGTCAAATGGCGTACGTCCGCTATAATCCTTGTCTTTCCAGAGCGCGAAGTCGCCCAAAAGCAGATTGGATGTAATGTCGGCCGACGCGGCGGCAAGGCGCGTGTCGTCTGGGAG
>CANRZQ010000207.1 GCA_947644475.1 uncultured Muribaculaceae bacterium | reverse complement strand
GGGCTGGTGGTGCTGAGGGGTTATTTGAAGTGGCGGAGGGTGAAGGCGATTTCGGGGGTGGTGAAGCCGGGGAGGGCGGGGAGGAGGTCGCTGACGTGGATGGTGGGCGCTCCGGTGGCTTTGAGGGCGCGGGCGGCGGCGAGGATGGCGTCGCGGCGTTCGGAGGTGATGACTTCGGAGGGGGTGAGGCTGCCTGCGGCGACGGCTTCGCTGAGATGGGTGTAGACAGTGGAGGGCACGAGGGAGCGTGTGGCGGCGATGGCTTCGGGGGTGAGGCCGGAGCGGAACATCTCGAGGGTGACGCGGGCGGAGTCGCCTTTCTTTGGTTTGGGTTTTTCGGGTTTGGGCGCCTTGGGCGCTTTCTCGGCCTTGCGTTTGCGGGCCGTGGCGGCTCCGGGTTGGTCGGCGAGGAGGGCGCGTGCTTTTGCACGCAGGCAGGCGGCCGTAGAGAAGGGTTCTTCGGCCATGATTCCGAGGATGGTGGTTTTCATGCTGATGGCTCGGCGCAGCGACAGGAGGGCGTTTGCGTAGGTCTGGGCGGTCTGTTTGTTCTCGATGTTGAGCACGGCTCGAGAGCGCAGGAGGTCGGCGGGGTATATTTCGTTGATTTTATCGATGAAGTAGCGGCATGAGTGCATTATCCGCGCAACGAGGGGGGAGTCGGCCGCAAGTGCGGAGCGGTGCTCGATTTCTTGGCGGTAGAGCGGGGCGAATCGGCGGGCAATGTCGATGATTTGGGCGCCGAGGGTGGCAAGGGAGGCTTTGAGTTCGTCGAGGAGTGAGGCGTCGCGGCCCGGGAGGTGTTCCTCTATGACTCGGATGAGCCAGCTGACGGCGTTGGCGATGTCGGTGAAGCAGTAGAGGTCGTCGAGGAGCGAGATGGTGTATGCGGCGCGGAGCCGGGGGAGTGCCGCTATGGCGTCGCGGGTTTGGGCGATGGCATTGTCGATGTAGGAGTTTACTGTGGTGTCGGCGATAATCGATGCCGGGGTGAGCGGTGCGGTGAGGACGAGGCCTTGCAGGGAGCGGCATCGGGACAGGGCCACGTAGGTCTGCCCGTGGGCAAACGAGCTGTTGATGTCGAGCACGGCGTGGTCGAACGTAAGGCCTTGGCTTTTGTGCACGGTAATGGCCCAGGCGGCGCGGAGGGGGAGCTGGGTGAAGGTGCCGGCAGTGTTTTCGGTTATGGCTTTTGAGTCGGGGTCGATGGAGTATTTGATGTTTTCCCATGACTGGGGCGCGACGGAGATGGGCTTGGCGTCGGCCGGGCATGTGATTTCGACGGCTTGGGGAGAGATTGCCGTGACGATGCCTATCTTGCCGTTGAAATAGGCGTGGTCGGGGTCGTTTTTTATGAACATTACCTGTGCGCCCTTTTTTAGCGACAGAGTCGGGGCGGTGGGGTAGGATGTCTCGGGGAATTCGCCTTCGATGTGAGCGTTGAATACGACAGGGGGGCCGGGGAGGGCGTCGAGGCGGCTGTTGTTGTAGGCGTTGGCTGCCTCGTTGTGGGTGGTGAGGCGTATCCAGTCGTTGCCTTGCGGGATGAAGCCGGGGATATAGCGGGTGTTGAGTTCGGCGAGGGCGAGAGGGTCGGGGTTTCCGTCGCGTATTCCGGCGAGGATGGATATGAATCGGGCGTCGTGCTGGCGGTAGATGTGCGTGAGTTCGATTGTGACGTATGGCAGTTGGCGCAGTGCGGTGGAAGAGAAGAAGAATGGCGTGTCGTAGACAGGCGCGAGCATCTGCCATTCGCTGTCTTTTGTTACGGGCGCGAGTTGCATGAGGTCGCCGATGAGGAGGAGCTGGACTCCCCCGAAGGGGCGTGTGCGGTCGCGGTACTGCCGGAGGGTGTCGTCGATACGGTCGAGGAGGTCGGCGCGGACCATTGATATTTCGTCGATGACGAGCAGGTCGAGCGAGCGGATTATGTCTTTTTTTTGCTGCGACATGCGGAACCGGCGGTCGGAATCGCTTCGAGGCGCGCCGGGGACGTATGGGCCGAGGGGGAACTGGAAGAAAGAGTGTATGGTCTGTCCGCCGGCATTGATGGCCGCGACGCCTGTGGGGGCGAGGAGTACCATGCGTTTGGGCGAAGACTCGCGCAGGCGTCGGAGGAAAGTGGTTTTGCCTGTGCCGGCCTTTCCGGTGAGGAATATTGATGTGGAAGTGTCTGCGACGAATTGCCAAGCGAGGTTCATTTCCTCGTTTGTTGAGTCGTGTGTTGGCATGTGGCGGGTAGAGGTTTATTAGAAGTCGAAGAGGTTGGGCTGGGGGTCGTAGGGTGCGGGGCGGGTCTTTTTAGCCGGGGCGTGGTAGCCGAAGGAATTGTCGTCGTCGGGTGACGGGCGCATTGATTGTCCGGCGGGAGGCACGGAAACGAGCCAGTCGGTGTCGGAAATCACGTCTTGGACCTCGGTGATGTCGTTTTCGGCGGGGGCGCGTCGTGTGCGGCGTTTGGCCTCGGATTTTTCCTTCTTGGCCGGGGCTGCCTGCGGGGCCTGAGCCTTTAATGCGTCGAGTTCCTCGCGGAGGCGACGCTGGTCTTCGGCGAGCTGGAGGAGGTTGTTTTTTATGGTGTTGCGCAGGGATTCGTTTTCGGCGCGTGCATCTTTGAGGCTTTGGTTGAGGCGGGCGATGCGGGCGTCGAGTTTATCCTTGATTTTGGCGAAGTTTTCGAGCTGGCTGTGTATTTGTACGAGTTCGTCGTTGGAGGGGCAGTCGGCAATGATTTCGTCGCGTTGAGCGATGATGATGTCTTTATCAGCGATTATGGTGTCTTTTTCGGCGATGGTCTTGTCGCGCTGAGCGATAATCTCGTCTTTTTCGGCAATTATGGCAGTTTTCTCGGCGCTTTGGTTGCGGATGTCGGACAGCATCTTGTCGGCCATGTCGCTTTTTATTTTCGCGGCTTTCATGGCCTCTTCGGATTCACCTGCACGTTTGTTGGCGAGGTCGCGTTCGTCGGAAGTTATCCGTATTTCTTTTTCGAGGGACTCGATGCGGGATTTCAACGCTTGGATTTGGGCGTCGGCAGCGGGGTCGGACTGCTGCGTAGAGGCGGATGAGGAAGTGCGTTGGCGCAGTTCGTTGAGTTCCTGCTCGTAGACGGCGGCGACCTTCATTTTGTTGAGGAGGCTTGTGTTTTCGAGCCGGAGTTGCTCTATTTCGGATTCGAGTTTGAGGATCTGGGCTTCGAGGTCGTGGACGCGTTCGGAGAGCGCGCGGCGCTGGCGGTCGGCGCTGAGTTGTTTTTCTTTAAGTTCGGAGCGTTTGTCCTCGAGGTCCTTTGCGCGTTGGCGCAGGGCGTCCATGTCGGTTTTTATTTTTTCGCGCTCGGCTTGCCAGATAGCGGTGTTTTTTTGCATTGCCGCGGCGTCGAGGCTTGCGATGTATTCTTTTACGGAAGCATCGAGCGAGTCGAAGAGGTATTGTTTTTGCTTTTCGGGGTCGACGGAGCCTGCGATGAATTCGGGCAGCGATTGGTTCACGATCTCGACAACGCGGGAGAATATCTGGCGCATTATGTCGGGGCTGACGTCGGGCGCGGGGGTGTCGGCGTCGGGTGTCGTGTCGGGGTGCTGAGCAGATGCTGAGGCAGGGGTTTCCTCGGGGATTTCGTCGGAATATATTTCATCGTCGACCTCGGAACTGAAGCCGAAAATACGCTTGATGTTTCGGAAAAATGGCATTGAGCGGAAAAAAGACTGATAGTTTCGGCAAATTTAACCAAATTTTGCCAATATCCAAAATTTTGGTCGCATTACCTTGAAATCAAGGCTTGGAGGCGTGGCGTGGGGGCTATGGCGAAGGCGCGAGAGAGGTAGGGGCGAGCCAGGTCGGGCCGGCCGGAGATGGTGTAGTAATTGCCGAGGGCGAGCAGCGCGGGGAGGTTTTCGGGGTTGTGGCGGAGACATTCAGTCCATGTGTCGACAGCCTTTTGGGGCTGGTCGCAGAGCATGTATCCTTCGGCGAGAGCGTTGAGGTATTGGGCTGATGCGGGCAGGCCCCGGAGCATAGTCTCGGCATAGGCCACGATTGCGGGCCCGTCGTGGCGGAACTCGGCCCAGCGGAGGAGTTGTGCGTCGATTGGGCGTCGGAGCCAAGGGTTGGCATTTTTGGCCTCGATGAGGAAAGGCTCGAACATTTGCGGACGCGCAGCCTTGAATGCGCTTTGGCGAACCAGGTTGATGACAGAGTCGACGGGGGCGCCGTATTGGAGGGATTGCGTGAGCAGCTGCATGGGGCGGATGGTGTCGCCCATTGCTTCGGAAGCCACGATTGCGGGGCCGTAGGCGCTGATTTCTGCGGGCCGCTCGTGTATCATGAAGTTGTAGAGCGCGGATGCGGTGGCCCATTCGCCTGCGCCGAAGGCGCGGTCGGCTTTCCGACTTGTCTCGTCGTAGGGCAATTGGGCTGCGACGGCAAGGGCGGCTGCGAGGATGAGGGTGAGGGCGAGGACGGCTTTCTTCATTTTAGGGTCTTTAAGGACTTTAAGGTCATTAAGGTCTTTAATCGGTTAGCGGTATTTGTTGAAGAACCGGCAGATTATCTCGCCGGTGTCGATGTCGGCTGCGGCCCAGGAGTGTTTGCCTTCGTTGATCTGGATGAGGATTACGTCGGGGCCGTTGCCGGTGTAGTGGTGGCGTGTGACCGCGCGGTCGGTTTTCACGCATTCCGACATGCGGTCGGCGTAGTAGGCGGTGCATCGGTTGTTGCAGGCAATGGCGGCGACGGCCATTGGCACGGGGAGGTATGCGCCCCAGCCGCCGGTGTTGTCGGGGTCGCCGCCCCACATGGAAGTCTTATCGGCTGTGCCGTGTATCTCGAGGAACGGGACGGGCGAGGTGAGGCGGTTGGCGAGGTACATAGATGTGAATGTAAGTCCTCCTACCGAGGCGTAGGCCCGGAACATGTCGGGGTGGGTGTATGCAATCTGGTAGCAGAGGTCGCCGCCGTTGGAGAATCCGGAAAGGAATACCGAGGCCGTGTCGACAGGGAAACTGGCGGCCACGTCGGCTGTTAGTGCGCGGAGGAAATCGGCCTCGTCGACGGTCATGTTGTGCTGTGAGGGGT
>CANRZQ010000206.1 GCA_947644475.1 uncultured Muribaculaceae bacterium | reverse complement strand
CTTACAAAACATCCCCTCAAAAAACACATATATATGTTTAAATATCCAAACTAGATTAAAAACAGACGCGTGCTATTGCACAATCAAAACTCTTTGACTATCTTTGCCCTTGTTCAAGAACAAGGGCAACTTTTTTATGCCGATCAACGGCGTTATCTATAACCAATTCCACCAATCCAAACCTAATGAAAAGATTTTTACAATTTGCAATCATTGCCGCCTCGTCTGTCTCGTCGGCAACCGTACTCTGCGCACAGGAGTCGGTAATCACCACCCCTCCGGCCGGCCGCGAGGTGGAATGTTACGCAGACTTCCGCAGTTTCCAAAATGTGTTCGACTTTGTATGGGACAGCCACTCAAAGTCGAAAATCGTATACACCGAGGATGGCAAAGCATATATTCCCAATGTGCTGATGCGCAACACCATGGCCAACTATGTGGTTGGCACTGTCGACGAAGCCGCCAAGACAATCACCGTGGAGGCCGGACAGCCCGTATATAAATTCCCCAATATCGACGGCACTGTCAATCTCTACATGCTCAACGCATCGGGCGAGGCCGGCGACAAGACCGCCGGCACGTTCAACACCGAGCCTCTGGTGTTCGACATCAACGACGACGGCTCGATACGGCTCCGCACCTCCGACACCTACCCGATGTTCGGCATCGCAGCCACCGACAACACCGATTACAGCCATGAAGTCTACGGCCTGGGCGCCGGCCTCGTGTTCTCTCCCGTAGAACCCACCCTTGCCCTTACAAAATATTTCACACTCTCCTATATCGACGACAGGGACGACAAGGAATACTCCGTCACAATCACAGGCTATGAGACCGACAGCGAGGTATGGTTCAAGGGCTTCGACCCGCGCTATCCCGCTGCCTGGATCAAGGCTGTGAAGGTTGGCGACGAACTCCGCGCACCCTCGCTGCAACTTGTAAACATGACCTCCACGGAGATTCCCACCGTGATGGCAGCCTCATCCCGCGAGTTCAACTACGACACCTACGAATACGACTACACCCACGCCATGGCTTTCCTTATCAACTTCGACAAGGCCACCGGGGCGTACACCGCATTCACAGAAACCAACTCATTCCTTACCAACCTCACCTCCTACGACGAGGAGTCGGCCGATGTATACCAGGCCTACCGCAATATTAAAATCGAGCCCATCGAAGTATTGCCCGCTGTGCCTGCCAAGCCCGACTTCTATGGCTATGACGCCTCTTCGCTCTCCAAGGAATATGAGTTCACCTTCCTGGCATATCCCAAGAGCGTGGATGGCACCGCCCTCCTCAAAGACGCCATGTTCCTGCGCTATTACATCAACGGTGAAGTATACACCTTCGAAAAGTCCAAATACACCCGCCAGGACACCGACCTCACTCTCGTGCCCTTCACCGACTCCCACATCGGAGCCTTCGTATCCGGTTCCGACTGCGAGAAGCAGTATGTCTATTTCCTTGCCGACGACATGCCGGCCGACCTTGAGACTATCGGCGTAGAGGTTGTGTACACAATCGACGGCGTGACCAACGTGTCGGAACGCCTCGTCTACAACGTAAAGACCGAGCAGACCGAATATCTCGGCATTGGCTCCGTAGAGTCCGGCCTTGAAATCGTGGCCACCGCCTATTACGACCTCTCGGGCCGCGCCGTGGCCTCCGACGCCAAGGGCCTGCTCATAAAGGTAGACTCCCTCTCCGACGGCACCGCCTCCGTATCCAAAATCCTCCGCAAATAACCCCCAACCACCTATACACCAATCAGCGCGTAGCAAGGATGCTCCGCGCTGATTTTTATTTTATAAAATCGAATTTTAGTCCTAAAATATTTTAAAATTCAAAATTTATCATTATATTTGCAAAAAAACGAGGTTATGCATGTAATTTCACATAGGAAATTAAAAGAGTTTTATGAAACACCGGGAAGAGAAGATTCCAGAACATCTTTGGAACGCTGGTATGATGCCGCCATCAATGCCGACTGGCATAATCTATCTGAAATAAAAGACGACTTTCCGGCAACTGATTATGTCGGGAACCAACATTATGTATTCAACATACGAGGAAATAAATACCGCCTTATAGTTGTTATAAAATTTACAATCGGGAGAATCTTCATCCGTTTTGTGGGGACTCATGAAGAATATGATAAAATTGATTGCTCAACCATTTGAAAAAAATACTAATATGGAAATATCTGAAAAACAATACGAATACGCTCTTAACCGCATTGAAGAATTATTGCCCCTGGTATCAGACGAGACTCCGGCACACGACAAGAATGCCCTGGAACTGACTATTGTATCCGATGTGGTCGAAGAGTATGAAAAGAAACACTTTCCTATATCAAAACCCTCTATTGGAGACCTTATAAGCCTCTCTATCGAGGAAAAGGGAATGACACAGAAACAACTTGCATCTGAAATTGGCGTAAGTCCGTCGAGAGTAAGCGATTACATATCAGGCCGGGCTGAACCTACGCTCCGCATAGCCCGTGCGCTATGCTCTGTGCTTGGTATTACACCGGCGGCAATGCTGGGAATGTAAATCAGGCGAACGAAAAATAGCGCAGGGCCTCGGCTCCGCGCTGTTTTTGTTTTAATGAAAATGTGTATGCAGGACAGGGGGAATCAGAAGTTTATTTCGAAGCCGGCCATCACGGTGGCGCCGGGCATGGGGAAGCCGTAGTTGATCTCGTATTTTTTGTTGGTGAGGTTCTCGCCCTTTACAAAGAGGGTGCAGGAGGCCGGCGAGGACACTACCTTGTAGGCGGCGCGGGCGTTGAGCAGGGAATAGTCCTGCTTCTCGGCCTTTGAGCCTGTCTGGGTGTACAGGCCCCATATCGACATGGACTCGACGCTGAATTGCCATTGGCCGGGATGGTAGATTACTTCGCCGAAAAGTTTGTTCTTTGGAGCGGCAAGGATGGCGGCGTCGGTGTGGAGGTAGGCGTAGTTGGCATCTACGGTGAGCACAGGCGACACCTCGAAGCGTGCGTCTACTTCAAAGCCTTTGTTGATAAACGAGCCGGTGTTCATGTTCATGGGACGTCCGTCGACCATGCCGGTCTGAATCATGTTTTTGCCCTTTATGTAGTAGAGCGAGAGACCAAGATTGAGGCGGTTGTTGAGGAAATACTGGCGGAGTTCCACCTCAAAGTTGTTGAGGTACTCGGGCTTGAGGTCGGGGTTGGCGGGTGCGTAGAGATAGAGTTCGCGCAGGTTGGGGCTGCGGAATCCTTTGCCGTAGGAAAATTTTATAGTGTTGGATTCGATGGGGTGGAAAATGAATCCGGCCTGCGGCACCCACTGGTTGCCGAATTGCGAGGAGTGCTCGAGGCGGACGCCGCCGTTCACCGAGAGGCGGTCGCCGAAGAATCCTTGCTGCATCATCACGTATCCGGCTATCTCATTGACATGGCGGTCGACAATAAGGGGCGCGGGCGATGTGCGCGGCTCCATTGTCTCGTTCCACGACTTGCCGCCCCAATGCTTGAAATCGACGCCTACCGACAGGTCGTTGGCCGTCCAGGGCTTGATGGTCTGGTAGGCGGTGACGCCCATGTTATAGTCGTGGGAGTGGAAAAGATAGTCGCGGGGAGCGGCGTCGGGGGCGTGTCCGTCGTTGATGGTGTGGCGTCCCCAGTTGGCGAAGGCCTGGATGCCGCCGGTAGAGTTTTTATAGTGGTTCTTTACATATACAGAGGCTGTGGCGCGGAAGAAGCGTGTCCACATGTCTTCGAGGGGCTCGTATATGGAGCCGGGATTGTGGGGCGTTGACTCTGTGAGGGTGATGTTGGCGCCGGCCTGCCAGTGGCGCGAGAATGTGTATTGCAGCGAGCCGAACTGCGAGGCAAGCCAGTAGTCCATGCCCGGGCGGTTATTGTGCGACGACTCGTAGGTGGCGCTTGCGTAGGCGTTGAAACCCTTGTGCTTGTATCCGAGGTTGAGGCCGTATTTCTGGGTGGAATAAGAGCCCCACATGGCGCGAGCCGAGCCTGAGAAGCCGTCTTGCGTGGCCCGGCGCGTGACTATGTTTACGGAGCCGCCCATGGCGTTGGAGCCGTAGAGGAGCGACGAAGGGCCGGACACCACCTCTACGTGGTCGACTTCCGACGAAGTGTAGGTGTCGGGGAGGGCATGTCCGAAGATGCCTGCCCACTGGGGCTGGCCGTCGATCATGAACAGCACTTTGTTGCCGCCGCCCACG
This sequence comes from uncultured Muribaculaceae bacterium, assembly GCA_947644475.1. Lineage (GTDB taxonomy): Bacteria > Bacteroidota > Bacteroidia > Bacteroidales > Muribaculaceae > CAG-873. The sequence goes on along the minus strand of CANRZQ010000206.1, from coordinate 859 downwards.
CCGCGGATGTTTACCGTGCCGGAGCCGCCTCCTGAAATGCCGTAGCCGCCCATGGCGCGCTCGGTTACAAACATGCCGGGCACATGATTCTGAAGAACCGGCAATATAGAAGTCTCGGCACTTTCCGTAAAGGTCTTGGAGCCGACAGTGGTTACATCAAGGGGCAACAGGGCAACGGGAGCCTTGGCTGTTGACACGACCTCCACAGTCTTCAATTGGAGAGTGTCGGCAAGGTCGGCTGCCATCGCGGGAATGGCCGTACAGAGAGCGCAAGCGCAGAGAATACGATATGTCATAGTTGAAACGGTTAATGATTTTTGAATTATTAAACAATAATTAATTGTGGATTGTTTAACAAAAGAATCGCAAAATTAACAAAATTAACCTCATATGGCAACACCAGCAATAAACCCGACACGCAAGTTCTTCGACTCCGTGGCCGCCGTGTGGGACGAAAGTGTGACAGTCGTACCCTCCAAGATTGATTATATAATAGAGGCCGCCGGGATAAGCGAGGGCGACCGAGTGCTCGACGTAGGCACCGGCACGGGTGTCTTGCTGCCGTTCCTGTCGCTTGCCGTTGGCGACGAGGGGCATGTAATGGGCGTGGACCTGTCGTCGGGGATGCTTAGCCAGGCACGCCGGAAATTCTCGTCGCTGCCCAATATTGAGTTGCGCCTTGCCGATGTGGAGACCGACACCATTCCGGGCGAGTTCGACCGGATAATGATGTATTGCATGTTTCCGCATCTCAACAGCCCCATCGACACGCTCAAATGGCTCATAAAGGTGAACCTTCGGCCCGGCGGAACCCTTACGATAGCGCACCCGCAGAGCCGCCACCAGATCAACGGCATCC
>CANRZQ010000205.1 GCA_947644475.1 uncultured Muribaculaceae bacterium | reverse complement strand
TGGGGAGTTGGGAAGAGGGGGAGTTGGGGAGTTGGGGAGATTGAAGGTCGTAGGTGATTTCCGCGTCCTTCATGCGGGCAATGTGGCTGAGCAGGGCCTGGGCTACGGGCACCTCGGCCTCGGGGGCCTCGCTAAGCGACACGCGTATGGTGTCGCCGATGCCGTCGGCAAGCAGCGAGCCGATGCCAACGGCCGATTTCACGCGGCCATCCTCGCCGTCGCCGGCTTCGGTAACGCCCAGGTGCAGCGGAAAGTGCATGCCTTCGGCATCCATGGCATCGACGAGCAGGCGTACGGTCTGTGTCATTACCACCACGTTGGAGGCCTTGATGGAAATGACCACGTCGGTGAAATTTTCCTTTACGCACACACGCAGGAATTCCATGGCCGATTCCACCATGCCTGCCGGTGTGTCGCCGTAGCGGCTCATGATGCGGTCCGACAGCGAGCCGTGGTTCACGCCGATGCGCAGGGCCGTGGAGTGTTCGCGGCACAGCCGCAGCAGGGGCACGAGTTTGTCCTCGATTTTTGCGAGTTCGGCGGCATATTCCTCGTCGGTGTATTCAAGTTGCTTGAAGGTGCGGCCGGGGTCGACGAAATTTCCGGGGTTGATGCGCACTTTCTCAACATGCAGCGCGGCCTCGAAGGCGGCAGCGGGATTGAAATGGATGTCGGCCACGAGCGGCACGTCGATGCCATAGGCGCGCACCTTGGCGCGTATGTTCTCGAGATTTTTGGCATGGGCCACGCCCTGGGCAGTGAGGCGCACAATGTCGGCTCCGGCTTCGGCTATGCGTATCACCTGTGCTGCCGACGCATCGGTGTCGAGGGTGGGGGTATTGGTCATCGACTGTATGGCTATGGGCCATGTGCCGCCGATGGTCACGTTTCCGATATGCGCTTCCGACGATGGGCGGCGTCTGAATCTGTACTTCATACTTTGAAGCGGTAAGTGTCGATTTTTGCGAGTTCTTCGTTGGCTTTCACAATTTTGTCGGCGAGCGACTCGCGGTAGCGGTCGAGGCGCTCGGCCACGGCGGCGTCGGAAAGGGCGATGATTTTCACGGCGAGGATAGCGGCGTTCATGGCGCCGTTGATACCCATTGTGGCCACGGGGATGCCCGGAGGCATCTGCACAATCGACAGCAGGGCATCCTGGCCGTCGAGCGAAGAATTGATAGGCACGCCGATTACGGGAATTGATGTCATGGCGGCGATAACGCCCGGTAGTGCCGCGGCCATGCCGGCGGCGGCGATTATCACCTTGATGCCGCGGTCGCGGGCCGTGCGTGAGAATTCTTCTACTTGCGCCGGGGTGCGGTGGGCGCTGAGGGCGTTCATCTCAAAGGGGATTTCCATCTTTTCGAGGAAATCGGCGGCTTTACGCAGGATTGGCAGATCCGACGTGCTGCCCATGATTATGCTTACGATAGGAGTCATATTTATTATATGTAATGCACAATGCACGATGCACAATGCGCAATTATTTATTCGTCATTAGTCATTCGTCATTCTTATAGGAATGAGAGGAATATTGTGCAGCAGGCCGCTCCGAGCACCCATCCGGCATATACCTGGGCCGGGGTGTGCTTGTGGAGCACAAGACGGGCCGACCCAACGGCTCCGCAGAGCAGGACGCAGCCCGAAATCCAGGGAAGCATCCCGTAGAGGCACAGCCCGCGGGTGGTGAGCCATACGTAGAAGGCTGTCATGCCGGCCATCGATGTGGCATGGGCCGAGATTTTCCACTGTGTGTTGATGGCCAGGGCGCATGTGGCCGCGGCGGCGGCTCCGAGAAAGAAGAGCGTGACCCAGACAGGGCCGTGTATCCCCCGGATATACAGGGCCGCGCCCACATATGAGAGTATGGCCACTATGAAGGGAACGGTGCGCTGCCGGCGGTCGGTTATCGCCGTGTCTGATACCTTGCCCATCCGCATCAGCACTATTATCGTGGCCAGCGGAATCATGGCGGTGATCAGGAACACGCCCAGGGCGGAAATCAGGCGCGTGCGTTCCGAAGCCTCGGCAAGGGGCGTGATCCATAATGCCCCTGCGAATACATAGGTGGGAATCAATATGGGCGAGAATACGCCCGACAGCCATTTTGATATTTGTTCCATTTTTAGTTGGGAAGTGGGGGAGTTGGGATGTTGGGGAGTTGGGAGTCAAGTTTTTTTGCGGAGGCGGGCCACCGGCAGGCCGATGCGTTCACGATATTTGGCCACAGTGCGCCGTGCAAGGTCGAATCCTTTTTTGTTCATGGCCTCGGTGAGGGCTTGGTCCGAGAGCGGAGCGCGCGGGTCTTCTTCCGCGATGAGGCTGCGCAGGGCGTCGGCTATGGCGTGTGACGAAGCGTCGGTGTCGTCCTTGGGGCGTTCGTTCAGAAACATCCGCAGGGGATACACCCCCGATTCAGTGGCCACATATTTTCCGGCCATGGCACGTGATATTACCGACAGTTCCAAGCCTGTTATGCCTGCGATGTCGCGCAGTATCATCGGGCGTATGTCGGCCTCGCGGCCGGTGCGGAAAAAGTCGGGCTGGAGCCTCACTATGGCGTTCATCACGGCCATAAGTGTGTCGCCCCGTCGGCGGAGCATGGCGATGAACGATTCGGCCTCGTCGCGGCGCAGGCGTATGAAAGCCATGGCCTCGCGCTGCGCAGGCGTGCGCCCGGGGCTGTCGCTGTTGATGTCGAAAGAGGATTCGATCTGCAACTGCGGCAGGCGGTTGAGCGCGGTTACGGTGCAGCGTCCGTTGTCGTCACATTCCACGGCGAAGTCGGGCGTGATGTGGCGCAGGCGGTCGGAGGCCGACTCGCTCTCGGCGCCGTGGCCCGGTTTGGGGTCGAGCGAGCGTATGAGCGCGATGGCACGTCGGAATTCGGTGTCGTCCTGCAATTCGAGCCTCGACTGTATGCGGTCGAAATGGAGTTTGGTGAACAGGTCGAAGTATTTGTCGACAATTTCGGTGGCGATGCGCGTGGTCAAGGTCTTGGGCTCGCGGCGGTGAAGTTGCAGAAGCAGGCAGTCGCGGAGGTCGGTGGCGCCAACACCCGGCGGGTCGAGCGAGCGCACGGCGTCGAAGGCGGCGTGAAGCATCGAGCGGGGCACGTCGATGCCGGTGATGAAGGCAATGTCGTCGGCAATATCGTCGAGCGAGCGCGATAGGTAGCCGTTAGCCTCTATGTTGCCTGCGATGTATAGCGCAACCTGGCGTGTGGGGCCGTCGAGGTCGAGTTCGCCAATCTGTGTGCGCAGCGATTCGAGCAAGGTGGGGCCGTCGGCGGCTACGGGAATGTCGGCTTGCGCCGAAGCGTTTTCGTAGGCTCGCGGATACGAAGGCGCGTCCTCGTCGGAACGATAGTCGGCGCGTTGGAGTTGCTCGGCGCTTTCCTTAAATCGCTTGCCATCGGCATCGTCGCCTGTGGGGTCGTGGAAAGTTTCTGCGGCTTCAAGGGCCGGGTTCTCGTCGAGTTGCCGGCGCACCTCGTCCTCTATCTCGGAGTGTTCATCTCCAGCATGCGCACAAATTGCACCTGTTGCGGCGATAAACGTTGCGTTTGTTGCAGTTCCTGGTCGATATGAAGCGATGAGTCCATTTTCCCGGCTGTTGAATTTGAGTGCAAAATTAAGCAAAATTTTCCGTAAGGCCGTGGTTTTAACTAAAATTCGATGAATTAACTTAATTAGGGTGTCAATTTTAGCACAGTTTTATTTTTTTTATCATATCGGCACTAAGCAAAAGCAGCGTGAGGTTGTTATAATATCGTAGTATTTGAAAAGAATATCTACTTCATAACATCCCTCGTCCTTATTATCGAGCAGTGATGCTGGGTACTAAGGCTCTCATAAATAAATAGTTGAAACGTGGAGGGGATGGCTGGTTCCTGTCAGGGAGATCAGTCATCCCCTTTTGTTTGTATGCAGGAACACAATCCTCCGGATTGTGAAAAAGGGCACAATCCGGAGGATTGTGTTCCTACAACTAAAAAAAAGCCACCGCGCGGTGGGCGCGGTGGCTATCGGAAGGTTGGAGGGTGATTATCAGAAGAGGATGGTGGATGCTTTGCCGTTGGCGACGCGGATGTAGATGCGGCCTTGGGTGGGCTCGGCTACGCGGATGCCGTCGACGGTGTACCAGATTGCTTCGCCTTCTTCGGCTTCGATGTCGTCGATGCCGGTAACGGTCTTGTTGAGTTCGTATTTAAGGGTGGCCTCGTCGGAGGAGGATACAGCCTTGGTGGCGAGGAACTCGTTGGCGGCTTCGTCGATAACGGGAGTGGTGCTTCCGTTGGTGGGGTAACTTACCATGACGGGTGCGCCGTTGGCAGGAACCTGGTAGTTGTAGGTGAGGACTACGCCGTAGTGCATGTTCACCTCAGCCAGTGTGCCGGTCTCGTTCTTGGTGTCGTTGTAGGAGATTTGGTCGTAGGTGTGGCGGTAAGCGTCTTTTTCAGATGTACCGGTATACACTGTCTTGATCCATCCTGCTTTTACACCTGCTGCGATCTGTTCGTCGGACCAGTCGGAGAAGTTGGCGGGGTAACCGGCGGGAACTTTTTCTTCGGCCCAAGAGTAAACGATGTATTTCTTGGGGAGGTTGCCGGTGGCGTTGGCTGACCAGTTGAGGCGGGCGTGGAACTCGTCGTTGGTCATCTCGTTGTTGGACACGGTGGGATCGTCGGCGATGATAGTCACGTCGGCAGCGGGCACGTTGATCTGGCTTTGAACGTTGTTAGAGCCGTTCTTGCCGCCCAGGCCGATTTTCACGTCGGCCACCACGTTGTCCATCGAGAAGGCTTCTTCACCTTCGGCGGTGTCTTGGGTGTCGATTACAAAGGGCATGTCGAACACGAGGATGCGTTCGCCGTGGTTGAGGTAAACGTCGTCGCCGGTGCGGTCTTCGGTGAGGACGGTTACGGGGAATGTTACGGTGCGTCCGTCGATTTCGCCGGTGGCGTATCCGCTGAGGGCAACGCCATCGTTATCGTATTTGTCGATGGTGACGGTAAAGTGGCCGGTGAAGTCGGCTTCCTTGGCAGAGCCGTCGGCATTGGTCTTGCCGTTGAACCAGAGGTCGATGTCGATGGTCTTGTTGTTGATGG
>CANRZQ010000204.1 GCA_947644475.1 uncultured Muribaculaceae bacterium | reverse complement strand
CTGTCTCCACCGTGGCCGGACTTGTTACATACACAGCCGCCACCGAGATATGCTGGGGCGGTGTGCATGGCCGCTATCTCAACAAATTCCTTATCGAGCACGCCACGGTGCTCGGAGCATTGATAGTGTCGGCGCTTTTGGTCCTTGCCGTGACGTGTGTTTACCTCAACGAGTTGATTGTGGCTTGGCGTAAAGGCCGTTCGGCTGTGGCTCGTATCCGCGCCCGCCAGGAACTCGCAACACGCCGCAGCCGCACGCTCGACACCGTAAGCGGCGAGCCCGAGGCGCCCTCCACCTCCGCGGCAGACGAGGCAGCATCATCGCCCGCATCGGAGCAGCGCCCCGACACATCTGCGCAAACCAATCGCATCGATCTGTCGGCAACCGTTCTCGACGAGTCATTTATGATTGACGAACCCGACGACGAAGCCTCGTCGCCGTCGCGGAAAGCCGGAAAAACCGCACAGGCCGAAGAAAGCGACTTTATCGTGGCCGCGCCCGAGATTGAGGCCGCGACATCTACGGAGACGCGGCTTCCCGAGGTGGAAAAAGGCCTTTTCGACCATCGTGCCGAGTTGAGTTATTACCGTATGCCCTCGACCGACCTTCTCGTAGAGTCGACCGACCAGCGCGAGATTAACCGCGAGGAACTCGAAGAGAACAAAGACCGCATTATCCGCACCTTGCGCGAGTACAAGATTGAGATTGTGCGCATCGAGGCCACCGTTGGCCCCACCGTCACTCTCTACGAGATTGTGCCTGCCGAAGGCATCCGCATAGCCCAAATCAAGCGTTTGGAGGAAGACATAGCCATGAAACTCGCCGCCACCGGTATCCGCATCATCGCTCCTATCCCCGGCAAGGGCACGATAGGCATCGAGGTGCCAAACGGCAAGCCCCGTATGGTGTCGATGCATTCGGTGATAACCTCGCGCCAGTTCCAGGAATGTGACGCGGAACTGCCCATGGCTATCGGCCTTACTATTTCCAACGACGTGTTTATCGTCGACCTTGCCAAGATTCCGCATATGCTTGTGGCCGGTACCACCGGTACGGGTAAGTCCGTAGGCCTTAACGCCATAATAGCCTCGTTGCTTTATAAAAAGCATCCGTCGGAACTCAAATTCGTGATGATCGACCCCAAGATGGTAGAGTTCAGCCACTACAAGCGTCTGGAACGTCACTATATCGCCATGCTGTCGACAGAATATGAGAACGAGACCGACCCACAGCCTATCATCACCGATATGTCGAAGGCCGTGGCCACGCTCAACTCGCTTGTTGTCGAGATGGAAAACCGATATAAACTGCTGCAATCGGCCGGAGTGGTGAAAATCACCGACTACAACGCAATGTTCTCGCGCCGCGAACTCAATCCCAACGACGGACATTTCTTTATGCCTTACATCGTAGTCGTAATTGACGAGTTTGCCGACCTTATCATGCAGGTAAAGGAAGTGGAGCAGCCCATACAGCGTCTTGTGCAGAAAGCGCGTGCCGTGGGCATCCACCTCATCATAGCCACACAGCGCCCGTCGGCGCAGGTTCTCACCGGCGGCATCAAAACCAACTGCCCCGGCCGCATGGCCTTCAAGGTGGCAGGCCGCATGGACTCTATGATTATCCTCGACCAGCCCGGCGCGCACCGTCTCATCGGCCGCGGCGACATGCTGTTCAAGGAAAATGACAAGATGGAGCGCATGCAGTGCCCGTTCATATCCACCCCCGAGGTGAAGGCAATAACAGAAAGCATCAACGACCAGGCCGGATTTGCCGAGCCTTATCTCCTGCCCGAAGTGCCCGTGACCGAGGGCGACGCGCCGATAGCCGGCCCCTCGGGCGAGCGCGACCCGAAGTTCGACGAGGTGGCGCGTTTCGTTGTCGGCCGCCAGGTAGGCTCCACGTCATCGATACAACGCCAGTTCAACCTCGGCTACAACCGTGCAGGCCGCCTGATGGACCAGTTGGAAGCCGCCGGCATCGTCGGCCCCGTCAACGGTTCCAAGCCCCGCACAATCCTCGTCGACATCATGACCCTCAAGCAAATGCTCGGCCAAGGCTGATTGAATGACATCTCATAAAAGACAACGAGCGGATGGCCCAACAGCCATCCGCTCGTTGTCTTTTATTGCGAAGAACGCTTGATTAATTCATAGATGTAAGCCGGACTTTTTGAGGTTAAATCTTCCTCGGGGTCTTGTAGCCATTTTATGACCGGTGATTGATACAGCATAGACAGGGCTGATGTTATGTCGCAACCGGTGTCTTCTATGATATATTCAGTAACTTTATTAATTATATCCGATATTAGGAACTTGCGAATTTCATCTTTACTCATGGCGTATGCGTTTCAAGTGTTTGATTGCTTTTTCGGTGGCAAACATATATTGGCTGTTGAGATGAGAAAACTGCAATTCGCGTACAACGTCTGCTATTGAAAAAGATCCCTCAATGTAACGACTGAGTACATAGGCAACACCATCATCTGCAACAGGTCCAATTACAATATCATAACAGTGTTCAAAAGGAGGTATGCGTCTTTCTCTATTTGCTATAATGAATCTTGCCCAATCTTCGGAAGGTGAGTCGAATTTAAGGATATTGCAATCAGATATTTCTGTAAAGATTGAATCTTCGATTTCGTATTCTTGAACGATTGGGTTTCCTCCATGGCGGGCTTTTCTTAAAGCCATATTATGAGCCTGCTCCCGAATGTCGGTCAAATAGAAACCTTGCCCGAAATCTTTATAAGGGAGACATTTGTCGAAACATATTTCACCAAAATCTATGTTGGTGCCGTGGAAAAGTCGCATTATAAGGTTCCTCCTGCGTCCCGGCAAGTGAGAACCAATTCATCGATTGTGTCGTCGACAGGAAGAAGGTGCTCGGTGTTATAATAGTCTACAAGGTATTTTATTCCGCCATGACTGAACAGATAGTCGAATGTTTTATCAAGCGAAAGATTGTATCGCTCAGCAAATTTTCGAATTATCATATTTAAATATGGGATTTTATATTTGTCCATGGGGGCTTAGATTTTGGTGACGCGGAGGAGGAGGAGGCGGTTGGCCGATTTTTTGAGGATGCGGAAGGAGTATTGGCCGAGGAGCACGTCGTCGCCTTCGGAGGGGATGGAGCCGGTGGCGTTGAGGATGTAGCCGGCAATGGTCTGATAGTCTTCGCTTTCGGGAAGGTCGAGGTCGAATTTCTCGTTGATGGCTGTGATTTCGCAGCGGCCTGAGAATTCATAGTTGTTTTCGTCGATAGAGCGCATCACGAGGCGTGTCTTGTCGTGCTCGTCCTGGATGTCGCCGAATATTTCCTCTACAAGGTCTTCGAGTGTCACGAGGCCTGCCATGCCGCCGAATTCGTCGACAACGACGGCGATGGAGCGTTTTTCGTTGAGCAGCCGCTTCATCATTTTGTTGGCAAGGAGGGTTTCGGGGGCGAATACCACGGGTTTTATTTTCTGACGCCAGTTGGTGGCGGGGTCGAAGAGTTCCGACACGTGGATATATCCGGCTATGTTGTCGATTTCTCCGTCGTACACTATTATCTTGGAGCGTCCAGTGCGGGTGAACAGGTCGGAGAGTTCTTTGTAGGATGTGTCGTTGATGTCGACGGCTACGATTTCGTTGCGTGGCGTCATGCAGTCGCGCAAGTGTGTCGATGAGAAGTCGAGGGCGTTCTGGAAGAGTTTTACTTCTGTCTCCACGGTTTCTTTCTTGTCTTCAAGGCTGTCGATTGTTTCCTCGAGATAGTCGTTGAGGTCGCCGATAGAGATGAGTCCGAGGCGTACGTTCTTGTCCTTAATGCCTGCAAGGCGCATAAGCATTTTCGAGAGCCAAGTGGCAAAAAGCGAGAGGGGATAGAAAAGGATATAGAATATATAGATGGGCACAGCCATCACTTTTATCGAACTGTTGGGGTTGATGCGGAAAATGGTCTTGGGAATGAATTCTCCGGCAAGGAGGATGATGCCTGTGGATATGAGGGTCTGGACGAGAAGCACGAGAGCCTCGCTGTCGGTCCAAGTCTTAATCCATGGCTCGAGCAGCGCGGCTGTGCCCATACCGTAGATTACGAGCACGACATTGTTGCCGACGAGAATCGACGATATGAAGAATTCCGAGTGGCTGTAAAAGCGGTTGAGGATGGAGCCGATGATGCCGCCGCGTTTCATGTCGATTTCTACGCGGACGCGGTCGGCTGTGACATATGCTATTTCCGTGCCTGAGAACAGGGCGCTGAGTATAAGCGAGACGAGTGATATGATTAACCAGGAGGTCATTAACTAAGTGCTAAGTATAAGTTATAAGTTATAAAGTAAGCTGACGCATATTTTTTATTTTAGCTTGCTTGCTTCTATTGATTTGCGGGTGTTAGTGCGGCCGGGGCCGATTGAGGAGTTGCCGATGCCGGGCGGCGGCTTACGGCGCGTCGACGGCGAGCCGGGGCCGACAGCGAGTCGGGTGTGGCCTGTGCGGTGTCGGCAGTGACGGCCGCCTTGGAGGTGCGTTCCACGGGGAAGATACCTGTGGGGCGGTTTACGGTGTAGGCTGTGATTTGTTCGTTGGAAGAGAATCCGTAGCCTTCGATTATGCGGTCGGAGCGTACGATATGGACAAATGAGTCGGAGTATACCTCGCGTTTTATCTGGTCCCAGAATACTTGCTGGGTGAGGAAACTGTCGCGCTGCGTGTTAACCATCACGACATTGCCGTCGAGCCTCCATATGCGTTTCTGGCTAAGATAGTGGGCTGAGTCGCACCGCATTGTCGCGGCCACGCGCAACGAGCGGTCGTACTGTTCGAGTTCGATGCCGTCGGGAAATAGCCAGAACGGCTCGGGAGCGTCCTCATACATGCTCCACAGGGGGGCGGTGATGAAGTAGCGCGTGTAGCCGGAATCAGAAATGAAAGTGTTGACGTTGAGCGTATTCATCGTGGGCGTGGCTGTGCCGTCGCCGATATTTTTTACATATCGGCGCACCTCTTCCTTGCATCCGCCAAGCGATGCGGACGCTACGACAGCCACAGCGAATATAAGCAACGACCGAAGCATTGTAATGCCTTATCGGTGAGAATATTAGTAAATCTTAGCCTTGCGG
>CANRZQ010000203.1 GCA_947644475.1 uncultured Muribaculaceae bacterium | reverse complement strand
CTATATGCCCTCACCGCCGCCGAACTCGAGCATCTCGAACGCTTCGGCCAAAAATCGGCTCAACGGCTCATCGACGGCATCGAGGCATCGAAGCAGGTGCCGTTCACCCGCGTGCTTTTCGCCCTGTCGATACCCAACGTGGGCGAGACCACTGCCAAGAAAATAGCCCGCACCGTAGGGTCGGTCGACCGCCTGATGGCCATGTCAGCCGAAGAACTCACGGCCATCGAAGACGTGGGCCCCATGATAGCCAACAACATTATCGAATACTTCGCCACAGAGTCGAACCGCGCCATCGTAGAGCGTCTGCGCACCTATGGCGTGCAATTGGAAATGGACGAGGACACCTCGGCACGTACCGACACCCTCGCGGGCAAGACATTCGTGATTTCGGGAGTATTCGCCATCCATAGCCGCGACCAGTACAAGCAGATGATTGAGCAGAACGGAGGCAAGAACTCCGGCTCCATCTCCAAGAAGACCGACTTCGTGCTGGCCGGAGAGAACATGGGCCCGGCCAAACTCGAAAAAGCCCGCTCGCTCGGCATCCCCATCATCAACGAGGAGCAGTTCCTCGCAATGCTGGGAATGCAGGATGTAGGAACACAATCCTCCGGATTGTGATTAAATGCCACAAGCCGGGAAATAAGCAAGTAGGAACACAATCCTCCGGATTGTGATTAAATGCCACAAGCCGGAGGCTTGTGTTCCTACAACATCGCAACCAATCTTAACCTCAATATTTTTTTACTTTATGAGACTTTCACTAATATCATGTCTGTCGGCCACGGCCGCCGCGGCAATGCTCGCGGGCTGCGGTGCGCCCTCGTCGTCGTCGGTCGAGTCGCCCGACGGAAACATCCGTTTCAACTTTGCCCTCGAAAACGACGGTGTGCCGTCTTACTCCGTGACCTACGGCGGCAAGGAAGTTATCAAACCCTCGACGCTCGGCTTCCTCCTTACCGACAGCACCCGCATCGCCCAAGGCTTCAAGGTCGACTCCGTGAGCCAGTCGGAATTTTCCGAGAAATGGGTTCCGGTATGGGGCGAGAACGACTCTATCGACAACACTTACCGCCAGTTGACGGTGTATCTCTCATCTAACGAGTACAAGATGAACATCGAGGCGCGTGTGTTCAACGACGGCGTTGGCTTCCGCTACATCTTCCCCGAACAAAAAGCGAAAAAAATCGAGATTGCCGAAGAACTCACCCGCTTTGCCATGACGGGCGACCACACCGCATGGTGGATTCCCGGCGACTACGACACTCAGGAATATGCCTACAACACCTCGCGCCTGTCGGAGATACGCGGCATAAACACCAAAATCGACAACTCCGGCAACGTGTCCACCACCGCCTTCTCGCCCACCGGCGTGCAGACATCCCTGCTCATGCGCGACGACGCCGACTCGCTCTACATCAACATCCACGAGGCCGCCCTTATCGACTATCCGGCCATGCACCTCGACCTCGACGAATCCACAATGACGTTCCAGTCGTGGCTCACCCCCGGCATGGAAGTTGCCAAGGCCGAAATCACCACGCCATTCGCCACGCCCTGGCGCGTGATAATGTTCGGCTCGGCCACCGACATCCTCGCCACCAACATTGTCTACAACCTCAACGAACCCTGCGCCTACGACGACACCTCGTGGATTCACCCCACAAAATATATGGGCGTATGGTGGGAGATGATCACCGGCAAAAGCCAGTGGAGTTACACACAGATGGAGGACGTTGACCTCAACACCGTCGACTACTCCAAAGTGAAGCCCCACGGCCACCACGGAGCCTCAAACGCCAACGTGCGCCGATACATCGACTTCGCCGCCGCCAACGGCTTCGACCAGCTTCTTATCGAAGGCTGGAACATTGGCTGGGAAGACTGGATTGGCAAGGAGAAGGAATATGTGTTCGACTTCGTGACACCTTACCCCGATTTCGACATCAAGGCTCTCAACGACTACGCCCACTCCAAAGGCATCAAGCTGATGATGCACCACGAGACCTCCGGCTCCATCAAGAACTATGAGGCCCACATGGACACCGCCTACAACCTTATGAACAAATTCGGCTACGACGCCGTGAAATCGGGCTACGTAGGCAACATCATAGGCAAGAGCGACGACGGCTCGCGCCGCGAGACCCACTACTCTCAGCGCATGGTGCGCCACTATCTCGACGCCGTGAAACGCGCCGCCGACCACCACATCATGGTCAACGGCCACGAGGCCGTGCGCCCCACCGGCCTTGCCCGCACCTACCCCAACCTCGTGGGCAACGAATCGGCCATGGGCACCGAATACCGCCAGCACATCCCTGCCGACCACGTTACCATCCTGCCATTCACGCGCCTCAAAGGCGGCCCGATGGACTTCACTCCCGGCATCTTCACCATGAACATGGGCGAGTTCGTGCCCGGCTCAACCGACCGCCGCATCACCACCGTGGCCAAGGAACTCGGCACCTACGTCACCTTCTACTCGCCCTTGCAGATGGCCGCCGACCTGCCCGAGCACTATGCCAAGAAGATGGACGCGTTCCAGTTTATCAAGGATGTGCCCGTCGACTGGCAGAAATCCATCTACCTCGACGCCATCCCCGGTGAGTTTATCCTCGCTGCCCGCCAGGACAAGAACAGCGACAACTGGTTTGTGGGCGGTGTCAACGCCGACACCCCGCGCTCTGTCGACGTCCGCCTCGACTTCCTCCCCGCCGGACGCCAATACAAGGCCACAATCTATGCCGACGCCCCCGACACCGACGCCTACACCAACCCCGAGACCTACGTCATCACCACCGAGACAGTAACCTCAGAATCAACCATCCCCGTCTCCATGGCCCGCGGCGGCGGCTTCGCCATCTCGCTCCACGCCATCTGAGAATTATTTTGACAGGAGAACAGGAGTTTAAATCAATCACGGCGAAGCCGTGGCTCTTTGGTTAACCCCGTATGGAGGCGCAGCCGACATGCGGGGCCACATGGAGCGAATATAACGCGGTATTGGAGCGGAGCCTGCCGGAGCGTTCGACTATGCCGGCCATGACACGAGGCACTACTCCGCAGTGCTTTTTCATCACCATTACAAACCGCGCATGTCGGCTCCGCCTCCATACGCGGTTATCAAAAGAATCACGGCTTCGCCGTGCCTAACTTGTGAAACTTGAATAATTAATTAAAAATTAACGGCTCATTAACGGCCATTAACGCAAAAACAAATCTCCTGTCTTGAAATAAATAAAAAACAGCCGAGGCTCGATTGCCTCGGCTGTTTATTTGTTTATGTATGGGGGGCTGGTTATCGCACTACTTTTACGGCCTTGCCGCCGCGAACCTCGATGTAAAGGCCTCGGTCGGGAGAGGCCACTTTCACACCTTGGAGGTTGTAGTAGACGGGAGCCTTGTCGGCGTCAGCATCGGAAACGGCGTCGCCGATACCTTGTGTCGGAACTGCGAAATATTCCTTGTTGGAAGGTGTGCCCTCCTGCTTAATCTCATAATTCTCGTTGATGCGGTAAGCCGTGACAGATGCGAAGTAGGTGTCGCCGGCCACGGGAGATTCAACAGTGAAGCCCGTAGTCTCGCCCTCCCAGCCGATTACGGGGAGCGTAACTTCCTCGGCATCGTCGGCCACAGTGATCTCAGCCTTGATTGAGCGGAAGAACAGATTGCCTTCGTAATCGTAGTTCTCATCGCCGGCAGGCATAACCATGAAGAACGAGCGTTCGCCGCCGCCCGAGAGCGTGAAGTCTACAGTCTGGAAATCGGTGCCGATGCCGGTCTTGACAAAGCGGTCGGCCACCGTCCATGTATTTGCTGCGTCATTCCAGTTGTAAAGCAAGACAGAGAGATATGCGCCTGTGCCGGAGCACACGTCGAGCGATAGGCGCACCTCGCCGTTTTTGGCAACAGACAGGTCGTATTCGCCGCTTTCGATGCACGCTGAATAGTCCATGAAATAAGTATAGAAATAATGGTCCTGCACGCCGATGGCGCCGTTGATGTAGGCCGGGAGCACAAACAGCGCGCCGGGCATCTGCTCAGCCTGCTCGGTGAGGCTGTTGCTCTCGATTGGGCTGTCGGCAGTGCCGTCGCTCACGATGCCGGAGAAATCGGCGTCGGCAATGGCGAAATCAGAGCCGGATGCCACGGGGTGGACGCGGCCCACCTCGGCCACATAGTAGTTGGCATTCTCCACGGCCGACCATGTCAGGTCGATATTGCCGTCGGCATTGAGGGCCAGGGTAAGGTCCGACACCGCGCCGAGAGGCTCTACGGGAGCGGCGGGGACATATTCGATGTTGAGATTGCGGATGAGGATATCGTGCTCGTCGCCCTCGCGCTCGGCATACGGCCACAATTGGAGGTAAAGGCCATCGTCGTCGGCGTCATATTCCGTTGTGTCAATCACATAGCGGAGCGTCTGCCATTCGGAAGACACCTCGTCGCAGATAAAATAGTCGTAAGCTCCGCTGTAACCGGCAGCCACAAGGTCGACCTCATAGCCGGTGATGCCTTCCTCGGCCATGCGCACGTCGAACTCAACATAGAGGATGTCGCCGGGAGTCACGTCGGGCGACCACAGCATTCCTTCCTCGCCGCTTTCGTCGGAGTATTTGATAAGCATCACACCCTCGCCTGCCTCATAGAGCAAGCCGCCGCCGAAGCCGTAGTTGGCCTCGCCGATAATCTCGGCCGGGATGTTCCAGTCGTCGTCGTATTCCACCTCCACAGGAGCGGCCAAAGAGCCTTGGTGGATAAACGAGAGCACGTTGGGCCAAAGCGGCTGCCAGTCGTAGTCGGCGTCGGCGCGCAGGGTCGGCGCAGCGGCAAGCGACTCTTTGGTGATACCGTTGAACTTTTTCGTCTGCGGAAGACGGGCACATTTTTCAGCACGCTCCGAGCGCACGGCCTTGCGCATTGGCTTATGCTTGGCCGGGGCGGCGGATGCTGCCGAGGCGGCTATGGCCACGGCAAAGGCAAGAGTAACAAATTTTTTCATAGGCCTTTATGTAAGAAGAATTTAAATAAAACGAATTTCGAGACTCCGCAACCCGGAATCCCGAAATGAATGGCATGGCGATGGTTGTTCAAAAAAAAAGTACCTCCGAGGGGAATCGAACCCCTATCTAAAGTTTAGGAAACTTCTATTCTATCCGT
>CANRZQ010000202.1 GCA_947644475.1 uncultured Muribaculaceae bacterium | reverse complement strand
GGTCTTTGGTCTTGACTTCCTTGGGGGTGATGACGCGCTCGACGCGGCCGTCGGGCGAGATGATGAAGGTGGTGCGGAATGTGCCCATGTATTTGCGGCCGGCAAGTTTCTTCTCGCCCCACACGCCGAATTTCTCGACGAGACTGTGGTCGGCGTCGCTTATCAAGGGGAACGGCAGGGCGTATTTGGCGGCGAACTTGCGGTGCGACTCGGGCGAATCGACGCTCACGCCGATTACCTGATAGCCCGCGGCTTCGAGCGCGGGCAGGTTGTCGCGCAGGTTGCAGGCCTGGGCCGTGCATCCCGGGGTGGAATCTTTCGGATAGAAATAGAGGGCTATTTTTTTGCCCGGAAATTGGCTGAGACGCACCTCGCGGCCGTCCATGTCGTGGCCAAGGAGGTCGTCGACCTTGTCGTTTACATTCATCATAATGCTAAAAATATATTATCAATCAGGAACATAATCCTACGGCTTGTGACTTGATTTCTCACAATCCGGAGGATTGTGTTCCCGGCACAAAAATACATAAAAGTTTCAACTTTTTAGTTAAAACGGCAAAAAGATTGAAAAATGTTAAAAATCCGCGCTTCTTGCCGGTTTAACGGGATTTTATTCTTAACTTTGCATATTCACCAAAAGGTAACAATTTCTAATACAGGTAAGTTTTGAACAAAAACAAGTTATATCCGTCGGCAGCGATGTCGGCAATTCCTCTCGCAGCACTGCTGGTGATGATGATAGCGCTTATCATAACAAGCGGAGCCGACTGTGTGTCGCAATGGGGCCCGGTGCTCCTGCTCGGAGCCTCATCGCTGGCCATAATCGTGGCCGCGGCATGCGGCACTTTCCGTCTTAAAGAATTGAAGATTGGCATGACGCGAAGCGCGGTGCAGCTGCTCCCGGCTGTGCCCGTGCTGCTGTGCATAGCCATGGTGGCCTCCACTTGGATGCTGTCGGGCATCGTGCCTACATTGATATGCTATGGCCTGGCCATTATCGACCCGCAATGGTTTCTGCTCACATGCTGCGCCGTGTGCGGCCTTGTGTCGGTGATGCTTGGCAGTTCGTGGACCACGATCGCTACCGTAGGGCTGGCCTTTCTCGGCATAGGCTCGGTGCTTGGATACAGCGAGGGCTGGATTGCCGGAGCCATCATCTCCGGAGCATATTTCGGCGACAAGGTGTCGCCTCTTAGCGACACTACCGTGATAGCGTCGAGCGCATGCGGTGTCGACATTTTCACCCACATACGCTCCATGATGGCCACTACCGTGCCCACTATCGTGATCACCCTCGCCATCTTCGGCGTGGCCGGGGCAATGATGCACACCGGAGGCGTGGCTCACACTGCCGAAATGGGCGCACTTATCAGGCATACATTTGTTGTGTCGCCGTGGCTGCTGGTGGTGCCGGCCATCACGATTGCGCTGTGCGCCGCCCGCGTGGGCTCGCTGCTTGTGCTTGTGATAAGCGCGGCCATGGGGCTTGCAGCCATGTATGCGGCCCAGCCGCAGGTCGTGGCCGAAATTGGAGGAGGCCTCAGCGCCGCCGTCAAGGCTCTTTTCTCGGGCACGGCCCTCTCTACGGGCAGCCCCGAACTCGACGCCCTTGCCGCCACATCGGGCATTGCCGGGATGATGTCGACAATATTCCTCGTGCTGTCGGGCATGGTGTTTGGAGGCGTGCTCCTGGGCACGGGCATGATACAGAGCATCACGCGCACGCTGCGCTCGCGCCTGCGCCGCCGCCATTCGGTGGTGGGCGCCACAGTGGCCACCGGGCTGACGCTCAACGCCTGCACATCTGACCAGTACCTCTCCATCATAATCGGAGCCAACCTCTACCGCACGCTCTACCGCAAGGCCGCCCTCGATGCGCGCGTCCTCAGCCGCTCGCTCGAAGACTCCATCTCGGTAACATCGGTGCTGATTCCGTGGAACTCCTGCGGCATGACCCAGTCGACCGTGCTTGGCGTGTCCACGCTCACCTATCTCCCCTATTGCTTCTTCAACTATCTGTCGCCTCTTATGTCGATAGCCGTGGCCGCCATTGGCGCAAGAATAGCGCCGGGCCTGCGCCGGCTCATCCCCATACGCTCATTATCCATACGATAATATCATGGCAAAGCAAGATTACATAGACAAAAACAAGGCCTGGCTCGCCGACAAGGCCAAAGAGCCGGGAGTGAAAGCCCTCGAAGGAGGCATATGCTACAAGGTGCTGAAACATGGCCGCCCCGACGGCCGGCAGCCCGGCCGCTCATCCGTGGTGTCGGTGCATTACACGGGCAAGACTATCAACGGCAAGGTATTCGACAGCAGCCGCGGCTCCACCGCACCGGCCTTCCGCCTGCGCGACCTTATACAGGGATGGATAATAGCCCTGGGACAAATGCGCCCCGGCGACCGGTGGGAAGTGTACATTCCCGCCGAAAAAGCCTACGGCCGCCTCAACCAGCCCGGCATCCCCGGCGGCTCCACACTCATCTTCGACATCGAATTGCTCGCGGTGATGTAGCCGACAAGATACAGCCAAGAATTTGCAGGTACGCATTTATTTACTTACCTTTGTAGCCATAATTTGATTCATTATGGCTCGTAGAATCTTGTCCTATATGCTCATGGCCATTGCCGCGGCCATGACCCCGGCATATGCCGCCGAACAGGCTCTTGCTCATCTCGATGCCGCCATATCTCAGGCATCCGAGGCCGACTCGGCATATCTGAGGCGCATCGAGACCATCAAGGCCAGAATCCCCAACGCACAAGCCGACACAATGAGGCTGTATGGCATCAACAAAACGGTTTTTGAGCAATACCAATTCTTCAAGGCCGACAGCGCAATGACATACATCAACCGCAACATGGCCCTGGCCAAAGCATCCGGCGACACCGACATGCTCTGGGAATGTATCTTGCAGAAAGCCGACGTGCTCGCCCGCACAGGCATGTTCTTCATTTCGATGCGCATGCTCGAAGATGTAAAAATGCCTCTGCCGGCCCATCTCCTCCCCGACTATTACCTGCTCAATTACAGCATAAGCCAGTTCGCCCAGGAGTACGCCAAAGATTCGGAATTCGAAGACTACTATTTTGAGCGCAAACTGGCCTACGCCGACAGCATAATGCAAGTGTCGAAGCCTTCCGACTTCAATTACCGCACAGTCCACGCCGCCCTCCTGCTTGAGCGCGACGGCAACTGCAACGCCGCCGAAAAATACGTCAAGGATGTTGTGGCCGACTATCGCCCCGGCTCCCGCCAATATTCAATACTGATGTCGCAACTGGCATTCATCAGAGGCTACACCGGCGACCTCGACGGGCAGACCGAGGCCCTGGCCCTGGCAGCGGCAAGCGACATATCGGGATGCATAAAGGAGAACATGGCCATGCGCATGCTTGCCGACGTCCTGCTCAAAGCCGGCGACGTCGAGCGAGCCAGCCGATGCATCAACAAAAGCCTCGACGATGCCAACTTCTACTATGCCCGCCTGCGCCACACACAGTCGGCCGAGGTGCTCCCACTGGTTGTCGAGGCCAACGAAAACTTGCAGACCAACCGCAGGGCCATGATGCTATATGTGCTTGCCCTCCTGGCTTTTGTCGCAGCCGTGATAGTAGTGTCATACATCATAATCCGGCGCAAGAACCGCGAACTCGGCCTCCGCAACGAAGCCTTGCAGCAGGCCCGCGAGGAATCTATAAATGCAGCCGACCGCCTCAACGCCGCATATTCCCAGCTCGAGGAAACAAACGAGGGCCTGCGCCGCGCACAGGCAAAACTTGAGGAGGCAAACAAAGTGCAGCAAGTCTACCTCAGCCAATTCATATGGCTGTGCTCATCGGCCATTAACAAAATCGACCTCTACCGCCGCCGGCTCTACCTACTTTTGAAGACAAACAAAAAGGACGAACTCAAAGACGCCCTCACATCCACAAAAGAATTCAACGACATGTCGGCCGACTTCTACTGCGCCTTCGACGAGGCCTTCCTCGCCATAGTGCCCGACTTTATCGACCGCCTCAACTCCCTGCTCACCTCGCCGCTCACCATGAAATCAGACGCTCCCGCCGGCCAACTCACCACCGAGCAGCGCATCTTCGCCCTGATGTGCCTCGGCATCGCCGACAACAAGAAGATCGCCGATTTCCTCCACTGCACCATCTCCACCGTGTACACCTACCGCTCCAAGGTTAAATCCAAGGCCAAAAACCCCGACCGCTTCGAATTCGAGGTAATGGAGATATAATGATGACGAATGACTGACTGCATTTGCGTATTTTGCGGTTCCGTTTTCACGTTAATGTCCGTTAATTATTCATTAATCTTAATTAATGGATAATTAATGATAATTAACGTAAATATCTCCTGTCTAATATTATTCTGTCAAATATTCCTCTCTAAATACAAAAGGCTTCCCGGTCGAGGGAAGCCTTTTGATTATGCTGGGTAAGGGTTTATTCTTCGGGGGCGAGGAGTTCGAGCATCTTGATGGCCGACACGGGGATGCGTGTGCCGGGGCCGAAGATGGCGGCAACGCCTGCCTTGTAGAGGAAGTCGTAGTCCTGGGCGGGGATTACACCTCCGGCGGTGACCATGATGTCGTCGCGGCCGAGTTTCTTGAGTTCGGCAATCACTTGCGGGATGAGGGTCTTGTGACCGGCTGCAAGCGATGACACGCCGAGGATATGCACGTCGTTTTCAACGGCCATGCGGGCTGCTTCCTCGGGGGTCTGGAAGAGCGGACCCATGTCCACGTCGAAGCCGCAGTCGGCGTAGCCGGTGGCTACCACCTTGGCGCCGCGGTCGTGGCCGTCCTGGCCCATCTTGGCAATCATGATACGGGGCTGGCGGCCTTCGCGCTTGGCGAATTCCTCGCACATCTGCTGGGCGCGGATGAAGTCGGGGTCTTGTTTTGTTTCTGATGAGTACACGCCTGAGATTGTATGGATTACTGCTTTGTAACGGCCCACGACTTCTTCGCAGGCGTCGGATATTTCGCCGAGGGTGGCGCGGAGGCCTGCGGCCTTCACGGCGAGGTCGAGGAGGTTGCCTTCGCGGGTGCGCACACATTCGGTGATGGCTTCGAGGGCTTCTTTCACTTTGGCTTCGTCGCGGTGAGCCTTCACGTCGTTGAGGCGTTCGATCTGCTCCTTGCGCACCTCGGTGT
>CANRZQ010000201.1 GCA_947644475.1 uncultured Muribaculaceae bacterium | reverse complement strand
TCATGAAAATCAATAAGTAAATGGCGTTTGTTAAAAATCTTTTGGGACAGCAGTGCACGAACCGTGCGTCCATACACTCGAAGCATTAACATTCTATTGTGACATACTTAATTTATATTTACATCAGCATGTCTCTTACTTGCATAAGGGCGAAGCCGAGCAGGTTCGTGCCCTTCCATTTCGAGGGGTTGGAGGCGTCGGGGTGCGAGGCTTCGAGGCCGATGCCCCATATGTCGTCGTAGGGGCTGGCTTCTACGAGAACTTTGCCTGCTGTGGATATGAGAAAATCGCGTAATTCGGGGTTTTGTGAAAACTTGTGATAGTTGCCTTTTACCACGATGTCGAATTTATGGCTGTCCCAAAGGCGCGAGTCGAAATTGCGAACCTTGCGGCCAAGTTTTTTTATATCACGCGGGTC
The DNA here is from genome assembly GCA_947644475.1 of uncultured Muribaculaceae bacterium. Taxonomy (GTDB): domain Bacteria; phylum Bacteroidota; class Bacteroidia; order Bacteroidales; family Muribaculaceae; genus CAG-873. The sequence continues at coordinate 4,777 of CANRZQ010000201.1, read as the reverse complement.
GTCGGTATCCAAAATCGATGTACGAGTGTCCATGTCGCCCATCAAGCGGGCTTTCTCGGCCATCATATATTGCTCGGCAGAGGAATATATTTCCCCATCGACGGTAAAGACACATCCATACCACTGGCTCAGGCACGCTTTGGTGGTTTGCCACGGAGTGGGCCGGTGACCCCAGAAATGCAGGAATGTATGTTGGCCGCCGCTTGACAGCAATGTCTTTATGTCCATTTAAAGGTTGATTTGTGTCGAGAGGTCGCCGACAGCGATGGTCCAGGTGCCTTCGGGCAGCTTCCATGCCTGTTCGAATTCGTCGAAATAGCGGAGGTCGGCTATCGGGATTTCCATTTTTACAGTTTCGGATGCTCCGGGTTTGAGCAGCGAGGTCTTGGCAAAGGCACGCAGTTCTCTCACGGGCATTGCCACGCCTGATTCCGGTGCGGAAGCGAAGGCAAGGATGGCGTCCTTGCCGGCTTTCTTGCCCGTGTTGGTTACGTCGACCGACAGCAAGATGCTGTCGCCGGTGCGGCCGGCGTTGAGTCCGGAGTATGCGAAACCGGTATAACTAAGGCCGAATCCGAAGGGATATGCCGGAGCGGTGGACGAAGCCTCGAACCCGCGATAGCCCACAAAAATATCCTCGTCGTAGTCGACGCTGCCGTCGACTCCGTCGGAATTCGGGAAATTTTTGCTTGAAGGATAGTCCTCGTAGTTGTCGGCTACCGTCATTGGCAGGCGTCCCGACGGATTTGCCTTGCCTGAGAGGATGTCGGCGACGGCATTGCCGCCTTCCTGGCCGGGAAGCCATGCGTGCAGGATGGCGTCGGCCTGAGTGTCCCATTTCATGTCGATGATGTTGCCCATGTTGAGCACCACGACAAGCGGTTTGCCGGCGGCACGGAACGCTTTCGAAATAGCATCAAGATTGGCTTTCTCGATGTCGGACAGGTACCAGTCGCCGGCTGTGGTGCGGCGGTCGCCTCCCTCGCCGGCCATGCGGCCGATGGTGAGGATGGCCAGGTCGTTGGTCCGTGCGCTTTTTGCAGCCTCCTCTTCGGAGATTGCCAATTCCGGCACAACAGGCACCGTCCAGAAATTCTCCTCGGTTTTGGCTTTGTGCTCCGCTACATGGGCGGTGTATCGCTCCGAGACATTCTTGTCGAGTTTGAATCCCGCGTTTCGGAGTCCTTCGTCGAGCGAGACCTTGTATTTGCGGTTGACATTGCCCGAGCCGGTGCCTCCGACGAGGATGTCGTAACTTGACGTGCCGAACAGAGCGATTTTTGATTTTGCTTTCAGGGGAAGAACGTTCTCGTCGTTTTGCATCAGGACCATGCCTTCGGTTGCGGCCTTGCGTGAGATTTGGGCGTGAGCCTCGAGGTCGGGGGCGTCGGAATATTCGTAACGGTTATAGGTGGGCGATTTGAAAAGCACGTTGAGGATGCGGGCCACGCACGAGTCGAGGAATCTTTCGTCGAGACGCTTTGAAGTAATGGCGTCGCGTATCTCATCGGCCTGATGCACCGACCCGGGCATGAGCATGTCGTTGCCGGCCTTGATCTGGCGTGCGCCATCCTGCTCGGCCCACCAGTCGGTCATTACAAAACCGTCGTAGCCCCATTCGTTGCGGAGCACGTCGGTGAGCAGCCAGCGGTTTTCTGAGGCAAGCACGCCGTTGATTTTATTGTAACTTGACATGATGGTCCAGGGCTGCGCCTCCTTCACGGCAATCTCAAACGGGCGCAGGTAAATCTCGCGCAGCGCGCGGTCGCTTACGTTGGCATTGACACCGTTTCGCATCGTCTCCTGATTGTTCACGGCGAAATGCTTCAAGGATGTGCCCACGCCGTTGCTCTGTATGCCGCGGATATATGCGGCGGCGATTTTGCCTGCCAGAAGCGGGTCCTCGCTGTAATATTCAAAGTTGCGTCCGCAAAGCGGGGAGCGCATTATATTGATAGCCGGGGCAAGGAGGACGTCGACGCCATATTCCTTCACCTCGTTGCCCATGGCTTTGGTCATGGCCTCCACCATGCCGGTGTCGAAAGAAGCGGAGAGCAGGGAGCCGGTAGGAAATGCCGTGGCGTAATGGCCGTTCACCGGGTCGATTCTCACCCCGGCAGGGCCGTCGGCAAGAATCATAGTGGTGAGCCCGAGCCTTTCAACAGGAATCAGTTCTCCTGCCGCGCCGGGGACACGTCCCTCGGTGAAAGCGGTGACGACACCCGGTTTCACTTTTTGGCTCTGAATCTTTCCGATGGCCTCCCAGTCGGGAGCAGGACGCGCGGGCATGCCCGGAGCAGCGTCCGGCGGAAGTTCGAACAGACGGTTTGCTCCCACAACGATATTTATTTTCTCGTCGAGGGTGAGTTGGCTTATTATATTGTCGATTTGCGGAGTTTGCGCCGACATTGACAAGGCCGCGACAGCAAGGAAAAAAGGATAAATTTTCATGGATTAGGGATTTTTTGCAAAAATACAAAAAAATCTGATAAGTCAGCACATAATAAAAAATCAATGTTGAATAGCGGCTATTGCCGCGGATTTGCTACCTTTGCAATAAAAATTACTAAAATGGACAACAGCAAACTTCATTTCGAGACATTGCAACTTCATGTCGGCCAGGAAAAAGCCGACCCCACGACCGACGCCCGTGCCGTGGCAATATACCAGACCACATCCTATGTATTTGATTCGTGCCAAAGCGCGGCCGACCGTTTTGCCCTCAAAGAGGAAGGCAATATATATGGACGCCTCTCGAATCCCACGCAGGATGTGCTCGAAAGGCGCATGGCCGCCCTCGAGGGCGGGGTAGCCGCCCTGGCAGTGGCATCAGGCGCGGCGGCCGTGACATACGCCCTTGAAAACATTCTTCTGCCCGGCGACCATATTGTTGCCGCCAACAACCTCTACGGCGGCACATTCAATCTGATAGTCAACACCCTTGCCGAGCGCGGAATCACCCACACGATAGTTGACTTTGCCGACCTCGACGCTATCGACGCGGCAATACGCCCCAACACCAAGGCCGTATATGGCGAGACATTCGGCAACCCCAACTCAGAGGTGCTCGACATCGACGCCATGGCCCGCGTGGCCCACAGCCACCATGTGCCCCTTATCGTCGACAATACATTCGGCACGCCCTATCTCATCCGCCCCATTGAGCACGGGGCCGACATCGTGGTGCATTCCGCCACGAAATTTATCGGCGGTCACGGCACCTCGCTCGGAGGCATAATCGTCGACGGCGGCACATTCGACTGGAAAGCCGAGCCGGAGAAATTTCCGACACTCGCAATGCCCGACCGCAACTATCACGGCGGCATATTTGCCGACATGGCGCCCGAGGCCCCGTTTGTAACCCGAGTGCGCTGCGTGCCCCTGCGCGACACCGGCGCGGCCATATCGCCCTTCAACGCCTTCCTGCTTCTGCAAGGATTGGAGACCCTGTCGCTGCGCGTGGAACGCCACGTCGAGAACGCCCTTAAAATAGTCGACTTCCTGTCGCGCCATCCCAAGGTGAAGAAAGTGAACCATCCGGCCGTGCCGTCGCATCCCGACCATGACCTTTACCGGCGCCTTTATCCGCGAGGCGGCGGCTCGATATTCACCGTCGAACTCAACTGCACCTCGGAGCAGACGATGAAATTTATCGACAGCCTCGAGATATTCTCGCTTCTCGCCAACGTGGCCGACATGAAAAGCCTCGTGATACATCCTTATACCACAACCCACTCGCAGATGACACCCGAGGAACTTGCCTCGCAAAACATAACCCCCGGCACCATCCGCCTCTCGATAGGCTGCGAGCACTCCGACGACCTCATCGCCGCCCTCTCCGCCGCCCTCGACAAAATATAGGAGTGTCATTTTTTCACACATTTATTTTGCTTATTCAAGAAATTTTTCCTTAATTTGCAAAACAATCCACCAAATTCTTCAATAAGGATGAAAAAACATAACTTTTACGCCGGACCCTCGATCCTGAGCGAGTACACAATCAAAAACACTGCCGATGCCGTGCTCAACTTCGCCGACATGGGCTTGTCGCTGCTCGAAATCAGCCACCGTAGCAAACAATTCCAAGCCGTAATCGACGAAGCATCGGCTCTGGTTAAAGAACTGCTCGAAGTTCCCGAAGGCTACTCCGTGCTCTGGCTCGGCGGTGGTGCATCCATGCAATTCTGCATGATTCCTTATAACTTCCTTGCAAAGAAAGCCGCATATATCGACACCGGCACATGGGCGCACAACGCTATCAAAGAGGCTCGCCTCTTCGGCGACGTCGACGTTGTGGCTTCATCGGCCGACGCCAACTATACTTTCATCCCCAAAGGATTCACCGTGCCCGCCGACGCCGACTATTTCCACTATACGACAAACAACACAATCTATGGCACTGAAATCCGCCAGGACCCCGATGTGCCCGTGCGCCTGATTGCCGACATGAGTTCCGACATCTTCTCGCGCCCCATCGACGTGGCAAAATACGACGCCATCTACGCCGGCGCTCAGAAAAACCTTGCCCCCGCAGGCGTGACCCTCGTAATCGTGCGTGACGACGCTCTCGGTAAGGTCGACCGCGCTATCCCCACCATGCTCGACTATCGCACCCACGTGAAGAAAGGCTCGATGTTCAACACTCCTCCAGTGCTCCCGGTGTTCTCGGCTCTCCAGACACTCCGTTATTATAAGGAAATGGGCGGCGTGAAGGAGATGGAGAAGCGCGACGTTGCCAAGGCCAAGCTTCTCTATGATGCAATCGACGCATCAAAGA
>CANRZQ010000200.1 GCA_947644475.1 uncultured Muribaculaceae bacterium | reverse complement strand
CTCGAACGTTTCAATCCCCAGCTTGTCGACAAGCTGGGGATTGAAACGTTCGAGTTCGCCGAGCAATATTTCATATTCCTTGTGTATGTCGTCGGCATCGGCCGGAATCACAAACAGCAGCACGGCGTTGCGCTCGATATGGCGCAGGAACCGGAGGCCAAGTCCGCGGCCTTCCGACGCGCCCTCGATTATGCCGGGGATGTCGGCCATGACGAAAGAGCGGTTGTCGCGGTAGGACACGATGCCGAGTTGCGGCTCCATGGTGGTGAAGGGATAGTCGGCTATCTTGGGGCGTGCGGCCGACACGGCCGACAGCAGGGTCGACTTTCCGGCATTGGGGAAGCCAACGAGGCCCACGTCGGCGAGCAGTTTCAACTCGAGTATCACAGAACGCTCCACCGCCGGCTCGCCGGGCTGGGCATAGCGGGGAGCGCGGTTGGTGGGCGATTTGAAATGCCAGTTGCCAAGGCCGCCGCGGCCTCCGCGCAGGAGTTTCACTTCCTGGCCGTCGTCGGTCACCTCGGCGAGGTATTCGCCCGTCTCGGCGTCGAACACCACGGTGCCGCACGGCACTTCTACCGTCACGTCGTCGCCGTCCTTGCCGAAGGAGCGGCCTCCGGTGCCGGGCTGTCCGTTGCCGGCGAAGATATGGCGGCGATATTTAAGCGGAAGGAGTGTCCACATGTTTTTGTTGCCGCGGAGTATGATGTGGCCGCCACGGCCGCCGTCGCCGCCGTCGGGACCGCCTTTGGGCACATATTTTGCGCGATGGAAGTGTGCGCTTCCGGCTCCGCCCTTTCCCGAGCGGCAAAGTATCTTGACGTAGTCTATGAAATTGGAGTCTGCCATGATTTTATTTTCGTTTTTTCGATTTATCTCGATTTAAGTCGATTTAATTCGAGATAAGTCGAGGGGTTTCACTTAATTAACAATCAACGTGCCGAGAAGTTGCGGTGGTGGCGCATGAGCTGCTCGGCCTGGTGGAAATCGGCCGGAGTGCCCACGTCGAGCCATGTGCCGTTGATCGGGAAATATGTCACGCGCCGGCCTTCGGCTATGGCGTTGCGGATAAGGTCGGGAGCGTCGGTTGGGCGGTCGAGCGGAAGCGACCGCAGCATGTCGTTGGGGAAGATATATATGCCGGCGTTGGCGAAGAATGAGTAGGACGGTTTTTCCTCGATTGCCGTAACGCGCGTGGGGTCGCCGGCCTCGGATGTGAGGATGGCAAACGGCACCGACACCTGATAGGGGATGGCGGCTATCGTGATGTCCGACTGCGACGACATGTGGTGGATATACATGTCCTCGAACGAGATGGTGGTGAGCAGGTCGGAATTCATCACCAGGGTGTTGCCCTCGGCAGGAATGTCGGCCAGGGCGGCCGAGCCAATGGTGCCGAGCGGACGGGTCTCCTCTACGCATTTCACATCCACGCCGGCCACGGGCCGCGCGAAATGGGCGTGGATCTGCTCGGCGAGGTAGCGTGTCGTCACAGTTATGCCGGTTATGCCGCAGGCGGCGAGAGCCTCGATATTGTAGTCGATTATTGCGCGGCCGTCAATCTCGAGCAGGGGCTTGGGGCGCGTCAGCGTGAGCGGGCGCAGACGCTCGCCTTTGCCTCCGGCCATGAGTATCGCCGAGAGCGGAAGCACAGTGCGCCGCTCCGAGAGGTCGACAATCGAACGTATCGTGCCGTCGGCGTTGAGGAGCGGCACAAGCCGTATGCCCTTGTTGCGGAAATCGCGCAGGGCAGCCACGTCGGGGCACTCGCCCGTCACCGACTTGAAGTGGCGGTGCATAGCGGCCTCCACCTTGTCGTCGAGCCGGCATCCGGCAAGAAGCGCGCGGCGGATGTCGCCGTCGGTCACCGTGCCGGTCAGGCGGCCTTGGCAGTCAACGGCAAAGAGCGTCATCGCGCCGCCCGAAAGGTGGTTGAGGGCATCGAGGGCTTCGAGCAGCGACGCCGAGGCCGATATTATATGGTCGTTAAGATTCATTCGCACATGTTTTCTTTAATCATAAACTCGGCCACGGCCCAGTCGAGCGGAGTGTCGAGGTCGATGCTTCGCTCGCGCGGCATCTCCACCGGCACGCGCCGGGGAAAGGCTCCGAGGGGCATCTCGCGCAGGCTTGCCGGAGTAATGGCATACACCGCGCCATTGTATTCCCAGGCCTTGGGCGCGTCTTGGCGGCGCGTGTATAGGCCATCGCCTTTCGACACATGCAGGTAGCCGTCGGCATCCGTCTCGAAGCAATTGTAATACGGGTTGGACGCCGCCTCCGTCACGCTCACGGCCATGTCTATGTCCGGGCTCCAGGCCTCGATGGTGCGGAGCACATCAGAGGCCGAGCGGAACGGCGACGTAGGCTGAAGAAGCACCACGCAGTCATATTCAATGCCCTTGGCGTCGGCCCAATCCATTGCGTCGAGCATCATCTCGCGGCTTCCCGCGGTGTCGGTGGCAAGTTCGGCCGGACGCATATAATCCACCGGCAGCCCGCATCGGCGAGCCGTGTCGGCAATCTCCGCGTCGTCGGTCGACAGAACAATGCGCTCCGCGTCGGGACACACCTGCCGGGCCACATCAATAGTCCACGCAATCAGCGGCCGGCCGCCGAGCCGTTTAATATTCTTGCGCGGAATTCCCTTGCTGCCGCCGCGCGCCGGAATAATAATCAAAGGCTTCATAATTAATAAAAAAGAGCCCCTTTCTACGCATTGTAACTATGCGATGAGGAATCGATAAATGCAAAATTACTAAAAAACTTCGACACATCAGGAAAACATAGAAAAAAGTTTTTCCAATTTCTGATTTAGTGCTATATTTGTGCAGAAATAAGTGAATTAAGTAAATTAGATATTTATGGGAAAGGCAATTGCTTTGGTTTTTACTTTTTTGTTGGCATTTACATCTTATGCAGCAAAGAGATCTGTAATTGTAAAAATTAATGTGGAACCGAAGGATGCAGCTATATATGTAGATAATAACCTCGTTGGGTATGGTTATGGCGTATTTGCGCGGCCTCAAAGTAAGAATCAAGTTGCTGTTATAAAACTTGAATGCAATGGATATATTACTGTTAATTATAAATTTTATAGAGAAGATAGACGTGACGCCCTTTCGTTTCGTTTAATGCAGGATGATTTTATTTGCGGGACTACTCCGGCTTACTTTGTGAATGAATTTTTAACAGTAGATATTGCTCCATCATATTATGATGAAAAGGAAGATGGTGCTGTGGATGTTTCAGCAGCATGGACACAATTAGAGCGGATACTGTTGAATTATGATTTGGATATAGACACGAAGGATTTTATTGGCGGGTATGTACAGACGGAGTGGAGTTATAAAAAATTTGTGATATCCGATAAAATAATTCGTACAAAATTAGTAATTAGAAATATTACTTCATCCGAGCAGGTTGCTTTTCAGATTAAAATTGTATCAGAGGTTGCAAACGTAATGTCTGCTCGACGCGGAGAGTTTTTCGAGACTAAACGCATACCCAAAGATACAGAATCAATGTTGGAAGAAATATTATCTCGATTATGTAATGTAAAAAATAATAACATACAATATGAAAAAATTTAAAATAATTTTGTATTTAACTGCAATCAGTGTGGTTTCTAACGTATATGCGCGTAGTTTTATTGAAACGTTTGATGCAAACTCGCTTGGATGGACTGAATGTGCTGTTGAAAGCAATTATGGGACAGCAATCATAGACAAAGGAGTGATGACTGTTACATCGAAAGGTGAAAACAAGGGATTGGGTGCACTTCTAACAGGTCTTTCGGGTATACCAACCCAAGTTGGAATGAATACATTCTTTGAGACGCATTGCTATGCTCCTATCAATGTTAACGAACCGTTCGAAGTCAAGGTTAACGTAATTATTGATAAACTTGCTCATGACCGAATCTGTGGGCTGATGTTTAATTACAAAGATGGAGGGAATTTTTATGCTTTTGTGTTTAATGAAGAGATGATAACATTTGTGCGCTATGAAAATAATGTGCTTGTGGGTTCAATAGATCAGGGTATAAAATGGCAAAATAAGAAGAAATTGAATCAGCAGTGGAGACTTGTATCCGAGGGTGATATGCTTTCGTTTTATGTTGACGATATGGAAATTATGAAAGTAAGGTATATGCCTCTTGATTATGCCGGTCTTGGGTTCTATACTTTCGGAAAGCAGAAATTGATTGTGGATGATATTGAATTTATCCAAATGTAATTTAAATTCAGTACAAATATAAGGAGTTGCGGTTTATCGCAACTCCTTATTGTTTATTTGTGGGGCAAGATGTAGGGGGTAGGAACTCGAGCCTCCGGCTTGAGACATATCGTTCAAGACGGAGGGTTCTTTGCCTGTGGCAAAGCGCTCCGCGGTTAGTGTTAATGCATGGGTGATAATGCTAATTGCAGGGGAGGTCGTGGAAGTGTTTGTGGGTGAGGGTGGTGGGGGTGGTGGAGAGGAGGGTGTCGGCGATGGTGCGGACGGTGTCGGGGCGGTGGTAGGGGTTTTCGCGGCGGGAGGCGAGGGCTTGGTGCTCGGGGGTGAGGGCGCGGCGGAGGGCGGCGGTGACGGAGGGGGTGTCGCAGGGGCAGTGGAGCACGGAGGGGCCGCAGAGCCGGCCTTGCTGGCGGGTGCCGATGTCGACGGTGGGAACGCCGAGCGAGGGCACTTCGACGATGCCGCTCGATGAGTTGCCGACCACGGCGGCGGCGTATCTCACGGCAGAGAGGTAGCGTATCATGCCGAGGGATTTGACGACGAGGATGCTGTCGGGGCGCTCGGCGGCGAAGGCGCGGATGCGCTCGATTATTGGCTCGCTGCCGGCGTCGTTGTTGGGGTAGGTGATGATGGCGCGGAGGCCGGGAATGGCGTCGAGGGCTTCGAGCATGGGGACGATGCTTTCGTTGGCGCGGGTGACGGGGTGGAACGTGGCCACGACGGTACGCCCGGGCGCGAACTTGAAGCCGAGGTTGGCTTCGAGTTCGGGGAGCGTCATAAGAGGCTGGTTGAGGATGTTCCACACGCCGAGGGCACCGGCGTTGACGACGCGCGCGGGGTCTTCGCCCATCTGTATCACGCGGCGGCGGTAGGGTTCGGTGGCGGTGAAATGGATGGCGGAGAGTTTGGTGATGGCGTGGCGGATGTTGTCGTCGATGGCTCCTTCGCTCACCTCGCCGCCGG
>CANRZQ010000199.1 GCA_947644475.1 uncultured Muribaculaceae bacterium | reverse complement strand
GGCCTATGGTGGCGGGGGGGCCCAGGGCGAGGCGGCATTCGTCGCGTGTCATGCCTTCTTTCACCCGGGAGTGGATTATGAGGTCCCATATCTCGGGGGTGATGCGGCGGTAGCGCAGGCGCGGGTCGGTGAAGGCGAACAGGGTGTGGAAGTTGCGCGTGGCGGTGCGCTCGGTGCCGACGGACATGTACATGAAGTATTCGCCGGGGGCTATGCTGCTGTCGGCCACGTCTGGGCGGAAGTAGACTTTGAGGGGGAAGGTGATGTCGCCGGCGCGCACGTCGGTAATGGTCACGGGCACGTGGCGCAGGCCTGTCACGGCCCGGGAGGTGGAGGCCGAGTACCACAGGGGGGTGAGCACATGGTAGGTGTTGCCAGCGAGGTTGCGGCGCACGTCGTCGACGAGGCTTTGCTCTACGGTGAACGGGATGTCGAGCGAGGAGCGCGTGGCTATGTCGGCGGGGGCGAGGTTGACGCGGTAGGTGTATTTTCGCGGGCCGCGGGAGAGGATTATCTCGGTCTCTGCCTCGCCTGTGAAGGAGGTTACGCCTCGCATTTGCTCGTAGCGCAGGGTGTCGCCGGCGGCTATGGAGTCGAAGGCTGATTCTCCGGTGAAGATTATGGATATCTTGGGGTCGGTGACTACGAAGGTTTTTCCCGGGGCCCATGAGCCGGGGGGCTGTGGGGCTATGCCGCTGAGGAATTGCTGCTCTGCGGTGGGGGAGGGTACTTCCTTGCGCACTTCGGAGGCTGATATGCGTGGGGTGCTTTCCACTCCCGTGAAGCAGCACGGGAGCGGAAGCAGTGTGGCGGCGAGCAGGGCGTATTTTGCGAGAGGGGTCAAGTGCAGGGGGAGTTGGGGAGTTTGGAAGTTTGGAAGTTGGGAAGATTTTAGGAGGCTTAGGAATCATAGGAAGCCTAAGAAGCCTAAGAAGCCTATGATTCCTAAATTGCCTATTTGCTTAGGTTGGGTGTGATGCCGAGGTTGTGGAAGATGAATGAGTAGATGTCGGCGTATTCGTCGATTACTTTGGAGATGGGCTTGCCTGCTCCGTGTCCGGCGTTGGAGTCGATGCGGATGAGTTTGGGGGCGGAGCCTGTGTCGGCGGCCTGGAGGGCGGCGGCATACTTGAATGAGTGGGCGGGCACTACGCGGTCTCCCGGGGCCCATGAGCCGGGGGGCTGTGGGGCTATGCCGCTGAGGAATTGCTGCTCTGCGGTGGGGGAGGGTACTTCCTTGCGCACTTCGGAGGCTGATATGCGTGGGGTGCTTTCCACTCCCGTGAAGCAGCACGGGAGCGGAAGCAGTGTGGCGGCGAGCAGGGCGTATTTTGCGAGAGGGGTCAAGTGCAGGGGGAGTTGGGGAGTTTGGAAGTTTGGAAGTTGGGAAGATTTTAGGAGGCTTAGGAATCATAGGAAGCCTAAGAAGCCTAAGAAGCCTATGATTCCTAAATTGCCTATTTGCTTAGGTTGGGTGTGATGCCGAGGTTGTGGAAGATGAATGAGTAGATGTCGGCGTATTCGTCGATTACTTTGGAGATGGGCTTGCCTGCTCCGTGTCCGGCGTTGGAGTCGATGCGGATGAGTTTGGGGGCGGAGCCTGTGTCGGCGGCCTGGAGGGCGGCGGCATACTTGAATGAGTGGGCGGGCACTACGCGGTCGTCGTGGTCGGCGGTGGTGACGAGGATTGCGGGGTAGGGTGTGCCGTCGTTATGGATGTTGTGTGCCGGGGAGTAGGCGCGGAGGTAGGCTGCCATTTCGGGTGAGTCGGCAGAGGTGCCGTAGTCGGGGGCCCAGTTCCATCCGATGGTGAAGAGGTGGTAGCGCATCATGTCCATCACGCCCACGCGGGGGATGGCTACCTTGAACAGGTCGGGGCGCATGTTTACGCATGCTCCCACGAGGAGGCCGCCGTTGCTGCCGCCTTCGATGGTCATCATAGAGGGGGAGGTGAAGCCTTCGGCGATGAGGTATTCGGCGGCGGCGATGAAGTCGTTGAACACGTTGAGTTTGTTCATCTTTGTGCCTGCCTGGTGCCAGGGGTCGCCGTATTCGTTGCCTCCGCGGAGGTTGGCCTGGGCGTAGATGCCGCCGTTTTCAAGCCAGAGGATGCGGTTGGCGTTGAAGCCGGGGTTGAGGGTGACGCCGAAGCCGCCGTAGCCGTAGAGGTAGACGGGGTTTTTGCCGTTGCGCTCGATGCCTTTCTTGTAGGTGATGAACATGGGTATCTTTGTGCCGTCGGCCGAGGGGTAGAATACTTGCTCGGTGATGTAGTCGGCTGAGTTGAAGTCTTTTACCTGCGGGGCCTTGTAGGGTGTGCTTTGGCCTGAGGCGAGGTCGTAGCGGTAGATGGCCGAGGGGTAGGCGAAGGATGTGAACGAGTAGAACACGTCGGGGTATTTGCGCGATGAGGATATGCCTACGGTGCCGTAGGTGGGGAGTGTGATCTCGCCGGTGCGGCGGCCGCGGAGGTTGTGGACGTAGACGCGGTTGGCGGCGTCGTGGTCGTAGGTGAGCAGGAGGCGGTCGGAGGCCACTTGGGCGCTGACGAGCACGTCTTTGCTTTCGGGCACTACGACGCGCCATGTCTTGCGGTTGGCGGCGGATTTGAGGGGTATGGCCACTATGCGGTAGAGGGGGGCGTCGATGGAGGAGCGCATGTAGATTGTGCCGTCGATCACGTCGATGATCGAGAGTTCGTAGTCCATCGACGGCTCGATTACTTGCCAGCCGGCTCCGGGTGTGCGCAGGTCCTTGACCATGACGGAGTTGCCGAAGCCTTGTCCGGATGCCTCGACAAAGAGGGCTGTGCCGTCGTCGGACACTCCGGCCTGGTGGAAGTAGAGGGGCTGTGCGGCGTTTTCATATGCCACGGTGTCGTCGGCCTGTGGCGTGCCTATGCGGTGGAAGTATACTTTGTGGTATTCGTTGGCGTTGGAGTATTCTTTTCCGGCTTCGGGACGGGCGTATGCGCTGTAATAGAAGCCTTCGTCGCCGAGCCATGATGCCCCGGTGAATTTTGCCCACTCGATATGGTCGGAGAGGAGGGTCTTGGAGGCTGTGTCCATCACGTAGATTTCGGTCCAGTCGGAGCCGTTGCGCGAGATGGTGTAGGCTGTGTATTTTCCTGAGGGCGAGAAGTATACACCGGTGAGGGCCACTGTGCCGTCGGCCGAGAGGGTGTTGGGGTCGATGAATGTCTCGGGTGTGTCGCCGAGGGCTTTCACGCGGTAGAGCACGGCCTGGTTGCGGAGTCCGTCGTTTTCATAGAAGTAGGTCATGCCGTCGTTCTCGCGGAAGGGGAGGCCAGACTTGTGGTAGTTGTTGAGTTCGGCAAGGCGCGCGCGCATGCCGGCGCGGAATGGTATCTGGCAGAGGTAGGCCTTGGTGAGGGCGTTCTCGGCCTCGACCCAGTGGGCTGTGGCTTCGGCTGTGTCGTTTTCGAGGGGGCGGTAGGGGTCGTCGACGCGGATGCCGAAGTAGGTGTCGGCGGTGTTGTCGGACGGGGCCTGGGGGTAGGGTATTTCGAGGCAGTTGCGTGCTGTCATGGTGCTGGTGGCGAGTGCCGCCACGGCGGCGATTATGATAGTTTTGTCCATAGGTATATTGTTTGTTATTTGAGGCGTCCGGATTTGGCGGCGTCGATCATTTGCCATTCGGGCACGATGTTGATTTCCACACGGCGGTTGGCGGCTCGTCCGGCCACCGACTCGTTGGTGGCGGCGGGGTCGTCGGCGGCCATGCCGTAGGGTATGATGTTGGTGCCTTCGGTGGCGGAGAGTTTGCAGAGGAGGTCGTCGATGGCGTTGGCGCGGTCGGCGGTGAGGTTGTCGAGGTATGCGGCCTCTCCGGTGTTGTCGGAGTGCACGGCGATGATTACCTTGTACATTGTGGGGTATTTGAGCATCGGCACTATGGTCTCGAGGATTCCGGAGGCTGATTTGCCGAGGGTGGCGGAATTGGCGGGGAAGAGTGCTGAGCAGGGGATGGTGACGGCCACTACCTCGCCTCCGCGGCAGGTGGTGGCGTCGAGGCCGTGGCGGGTGAACGACTGTGCGAGGTCGGCCATGTGTCTTTTTACGGCTGTGGCGGCTTTCTTGGGCACGGCGGGTGTGGCTATGTTCTCGTCGATGGTGAGGTCGGCGGGGTCGGGTGCTGCCGCTGTGAGCATCTGGAAGGAGGCTGCGGCGGCGAGGATTGCGCAGAGGAGGGGTTTCATATTTCGTTTTCGGTGTCGACTGTTTCTTCGTAGGCGAGTTCGGCAAGCACCAGAGGCTCTACCTCGTCGGGGAGCACGGGCGAGCGGCGGTCCTTTGCCACTTGTTTTTTAACATATTTTATGAGGTCGTCGCGGTCGAGGGCTGCCGTGGGGTCGTCGTCGGCCTCGTCGTCGAGGTCGATGTCGAGGCATCCGTGTGTCTCGTAGTAGTCCCATATCATGTCGATGATGTTGAGGATTTCGTCGGAGCTGATTTTGTCGGCGCGTTCGGGTGTGAGGGCGGCGCGCATCAGGCGGATGGCGTCGCGTTCGTTGTATTCGGTCATAGGTCAAGGATTCCTTGGGGGAGTGAGAAATATATTTTGCGTGTGTCGATGTCGATGCCTTCGATAAGTTCGTCGGCCACGGGCACGAGGATGCGCCGGCCTTCGGCGTTCTCGACGATGAACAGCACGTTTTCGGTGGTGTCGTCGATGTCGGTTATGGTGCCTATCTCGGTGTCGGCGTCGTAGGCGGTGAATCCGGCGAGCTGGCCTGCGTAGAGGTTGTCGGGGTCGATTTCTTCTTCTTCGGGCAGGGGCAGGCGCTCGGCCAGGGCGTATGCTGTCTTGCCGCATAAGGGGGCGGCGTCGGTGTCGGAGTCGATTCCTTCGAGTTTCACCAGCAGTGAGTCGGCGCCGCGTGTGCGCACCGACTGCGGGAAGAATGGCACGAATATGCCGTCGATGTCGAAAATGAGGCATTCTGCGGCTTCCACTGCCAGGGCGGGGCTGTCGACGGTGAACAGTATCGACATTTCTCCTGCCACGCCGTGGGGCTTTATCACTCGGCCTATGGCTGTGAGGAGGTCTGCTGTTATCATTTTTTCTTTTTGCGTTTTGGCGGTGGGAGCATGTGGTACTGCTGGAGGATTGTCTCCTCGGGTTTGAGGTCGATGGCGCCTTGCGAGATGACGCGGATGTCTTTGAACACTTTGGCGTCTTCGGCGCCTTCGGGGTTGAACGACATCATCATTTTTTTCATCTGGTTGGCCAGCAGGAGTATCAT
>CANRZQ010000198.1 GCA_947644475.1 uncultured Muribaculaceae bacterium | reverse complement strand
GAGTGGTCATGGCGTATTGCCATACGAGGGGGAGGGAGAGTTGGGGTGCGGGTTGGGAAGCCGGGGAGTTGGGGAGTTGGGAAGAAGGGGAGTTGGGAGTGAATTTGTAGGTGGCGGGGTCGACGAATGTGGTGTGTCCTCCGGCTATCATGGCTGTGGCAGAGCGTTGAGCGGCGTGGACGGTGACGGCGACGTAGAGTTTGTCGCATGGTTCGGGGCATAGTTCGACGGCTACGGCGTCGGCGAGGGGGAGTGCGTCGGCGACGGCTTGGTCGGTGACGTCGCGGAGCACTTCGAGGCCGAGTTCGGAGCGGCCCACGGTGGCGCCGAGAGCCACGGCGATGGGGAGGCCTACGCGTCCTGTGCCGGGGATGCCTACGCCCATTGCGTTTTTGAGCATGTTCGGCGACAGGATTACGTGGATATGTTCGGGTCGGCATCCGAGCATTTCGGTGGCCCGGGCTGTGCAGAGGGCCACTGCGGCCGGTTCGGTGCAGCCTACGGCGGGTATCACCTCGCGGCGGATTAGTTCGGTGATCTGATTGCGGAGATTGTCGTCGAGCATTGCAATAAGGTATTAAGTATAAGGGATGAGTGATGAGGGTGCTTTAAGGACATTAAGGACTTTAAGGATGTGTGAGGACCTTGATTTTGTTGTTGAGGATGTGGAAGGCGGGGGCGGCCATGGCTCCGTGGTCGAAGCCGTCGATTTCGTAGAGTTCAACGGCGGGATGGCCGCATAGGCGGAGCATGCGCCAAAGGTAGGCGTTTTCTTCATATCGGCCGAAAAGTTCGATGTCGCGTCCGCCGGTGATAAGAATCATGGGCACGGGCGAGCGGCGCGTGTGGTAGAGCGGGGCGTAGCGGTCGATGGTGGGCTGAAGGTTGCCGATGCCGTGCATGTCGCGGTGGGCGAAGTGGGTAATTGCTTGTCCGGAGAACGGTATTACGGCCAGGAGCGAGTCGGGGTCGATGCCGTAGGGCGCGAGCCACGATTTGTCGAGGGCGAGCATCATCGAGAGGTATCCGCCGGCGGAGTGGCCGGAGAGTACAATCTTGGCCGGGTCGCCGCCGAGGCGGGCGGCATTGTCGCGTGCCCAGGCCACGGCGGCAGCCGCGTCGGCGATGCACGAGTCGATGGGCACTGCGGGCATGAGCCGGTAGTTGGCCGACACCACGACGTAGCCTTTGCCGAGCAATTCGGCCGGCAGGGTCTTGGAGCCGGATGTGAGTCCTCCGCCGTGGAACCATACTACCACGGGAGCGCCCACGGCCGAGTCGGGACGGGCTATGTCGACGCGGCATCGGCCGGCGGCATAAGCGTCGGCGGCGCCGGGGCGGTACTGTATATCTTTCTCGATGATGTCGGCGGCAGGGGCCGATATGGCGGCTAAAACCGCAAGGAGCAAAAAGAACAGGCGTTGCATTTGTGGGTGGGGAAAATATTAGTTATATTTGCACAGAGACAAAATTACAATTATTTTCGAATCCATCCAAGAGATATGTTAGTAAAAATCCGTGGAGCGGCTGTGACGGGCATCGATGCCATCGTGGTTACGGTAGAGGTGTCGGTCGACAACGGCGCGTCGTTTGCCATGGTCGGGCTGCCGGACGCTGCTGTGAAGGAGAGTTGCGAGCGTGTGCGTTCGGCTATCAAGGAGTCGGGCTATACGATGCCGCGGCGCGCCATAGTGGTGAACATGGCCCCGGCCGATGTGCGCAAGGAGGGCGCGGCCTATGATCTGCCGATAGCCGTAGGCATCCTTGCCGGGTCGGGTCAGCTCGAGTTGCCGGCCGACGGCACGTATATGATAATGGGCGAGTTGTCGCTCGACGGGTCGCTGCTGCCTATCCGCGGCGCGTTGCCCATGGCTATACGAGCCCGCGAACTGGGCTTCAAGGGCATGATTGTGCCCGTAGCCAATGCCGTGGAGGCGGCCGCCGTGAACCGTCTCGACGTGTATGGCGCGGAGAATCTCGGCCAGGTGGTGCGCTTTCTTTCGGGAGCGGAGGAGATAAAGCCTACGGTGGTGAATACCCGCGAGGAATTTGCCCGGTCGGAAAATGTGTTTGAGGATGATTTCTCGGATGTGTGCGGCCAGGAGAATGTGAAGCGGGCCTTCGAGGTGGCCTGTGCCGGAGGGCATAATATCCTGCTGGTGGGGCCTCCCGGGTCGGGCAAGTCGATGATGGCCAAGCGTCTGCCCACGATAATGCCCCGGCTGTCGCTTGCCGAGGCGCTGGAAACGACAAAGATACACTCTGTGGCCGGCAAACTGCGCCGCGGCACATCGCTGATGGCGTCGCGTCCGTTCCGCTCGCCTCATCATACAATCTCGCCTGTGGCCCTTGTTGGCGGCGGCACCAATCCCAAGCCGGGCGAAATCTCGCTCGCGCATAACGGCATACTGTTTATGGACGAATTTCCGGAATTCAACCACAGCGTGCTCGAAGTGCTCCGCCAGCCGCTCGAAGACCGGGTAATCACCATCTCGCGCGCTAAATACAGCGTTGACTATCCGGCCGGCTTTATGCTCGTGGCCTCGATGAACCCATGTCCGTGCGGCTACTACACGCATCCGACCAAGGCCTGCACCTGCACTCCGGCCGCCGTGCAGAAATATCTCGGGCGCATCTCGGGCCCGCTGCTCGACCGCATCGACATACAGGTTGAGATTCAGCCAGTGCCGTTTGAGCAGATTGCCAACCGCCGGGGCGGCGAGAGTTCTGCCGCCATACGCGAGCGCGTCGAGGCAGCGCGCGCCATCCAGGAGCGGCGGTTTGCATCAGAGCCCGGGGTGCACTGCAACGCCCGCATGAACTCGCGTCTTATCCGGCAGTGGGTGCGCCTCGACGCAGAGTCGACGGCACTGCTCGAGGCCATAATGCGCAAGCATGACATGAGCGCCCGCGCCTACGACCGCATCCTCAAAGTGGCGCGCACGATAGCCGACCTCGACGGCTCGCCCGACGTGCTCGCCGCCCATATCCGCGAGGCCACATCCTACCGCAACCTCGACCGCGCCTCCTGGGGTACTGTTATGTAAAATTTTAGATTTTGAGGCGGTTTTTATGAAAAATTGATGAAATTTGATGAAAAATTGTGTGATATTGAAAAATTATTGCTAACTTTCGTCACTTTTTGAAAGATAAACATAAAAATTGTCTATGAGAAAAACATTACTCGCTAAATCTACGCTGTTGGCCGGGCTGCTTGTTGTGCCCGCAATGGCAGCCCAGGCTGCCGGGGCTTCGGCAGTGGACCGCCCTGTTGTCCCGACTGTTGCCAATGTTTCCCGTGCGGCATCGCCTGCCGCTTCGGCCCGTATTGCTCCCCGTGCGCCTCAAAGCCGCGCGTCGGTGATTGTTTCCGAAGGCTTCGAGGGCCGCACGTCGGCCTCTTGGCTTCCCGATGGCTGGACCCAGCAGTCGAAAGCCGGAGTGGCCAACAACTGGAAGGCCGACAATCTCGAAAACCACATGATATATCTCCAGAATGGCAAATACGGAATCTGCTGCCCGATGAACTCCAAGGCCGTAGACCAATGGCTCGAACTGCCGGAGGTTTCCCTTGGCGATGACATGGAAATACGTTTCAATGCCTATCTCGACCCGTTCTTCTCTTTTGTCATGGGCGAGGTGAACGCCGACTATACATATAAAGAATATGTGAAGACCGCCACTCTGAAAGTTATGGCATCGGACGACGATGGCGCTACGTGGAGCGAATTGCTCGACCTTGCCGACCAATATGTGGGCGTGCCTCGCACAGACCTTGCCAAACTTGCCGACGGCGAACTCAAGCCGTATGCCATAAGCCTCGCCGGATATGCCGGCAAAAGCCTGCGGCTGGCTTTCCGCTATGTCGGAACCGACGGCGGCACCGTGGGTATCGATGATGTGGAGGTTGGACCCGCGCCTTTGGCCGGAGTGTCGTATCTCAACCCTATGAGCATGGCATATTTCGGCATTTCGAAGAATATGCAGGCTCTGCCGTATACAGCCGGCATCGTGCCCGTGTTTGAGCCGGTGACGTTTATGAACTACTCCGACGACTATGAGGCCGAATATTCGTGGATTATTCCCGAAGACTCCGGCACAAAGGTCGTGGACATGGATGAATGGGCGCTCACGCTCGAATATGCCACCGACAACACCTCGGCAGATACCCGGCGCAATAATTTCAAGACACCGCCCGCCCTTATGGGGCAGACAGCCTCGTCGGCGGCGTCGAAATATGTGTCGTGCGATTATATCCAGGCCGGCGGCAGCGGATATTTCCTTACCTATGGCGCATCTGCTCCCGAAAACCTCGGCATGGCCACATTCGACTGGCATACTTGCGGCGGCCTGGCTCTCTATTCCGTGCCCGATATGGATGAGGATGTGCCGCTGTTCGGTTACAGCGAGGGCTCCGACAAATACTGGACCGACTATACATTCCAGTACGAGCCGGAATCGGCCGGCCCCAACGACTATGTGCATCTCACCGGCATCCTTACTTATAGTTTCTGCGAGGCTCCCATCGTGATCAACGGACTGTGGCTCCACGCCTTTGGCACAGAACTCAATGCCGACGCCGAATTCAAAGCCGAAATCATTACTCTTAACGCCGAGAGCAAGTTGGACAAGGTGCTGGCAACGGCCACGCTTTCGGCGTCGCAGGTTGGCAAGGAGCAGGCCGGCAACGACAGTTACTATTATGTGCTCGATTTCAAATTCAGCGATAATGTGGTTGTCACTCCCGATATGTGCCAGGCCTTTGTGGCGCGCATCTCCGGTTTTCATGGCGCGGCATCCTACTTCTCGCCTTATATGACGGTAAATGGCCGTGCCGACGGAATGGCTATGTCGTGGATTGAGAAGGAATTCTTCATCGAAGGCAAGACCCGTACATCCCTTACGCCCGTGGCTTATTGTTTCGAAGATGAGAGACGTGCCGGATTCGCAATAATGCTCGATGCTTACTTCCCCTATCTGCAAGTGCCCGAAGATGCGGTAAACATCGCGTCGAATCAGACTGAGGACTTGGCGATAGAGACGTTCTGGCCTGCCGAGGCACATACGTTCTCTAACGTGCCCGAGGGGCTGCAAGTGAGCCTCACCGGACAGTATAACGAGGCACGGCTGCACATCACCTATACAGGCAGCGAGCCGCTCGATGGCGAGTTCAACGTAAGTTGCCCCGGTTATACCCGCGTGGTGAAGGTGAAGGCCGAGGCCGCCGGTATCGGCAATATTGTCGATGATGCCTCCGATGCTCCGGTGCGCTATTTCACCACCGATGGCCGCGAACTTCCGTCGGCACCCGCTGCTTCGGGCATCTATATCACCCGCCAAGGCTCGAAAGCCGCCAAGG
>CANRZQ010000197.1 GCA_947644475.1 uncultured Muribaculaceae bacterium | reverse complement strand
TTTTTTTTTGGGTGGGGTGGCCGGCCGGAGCGTTCGAAACCCCCGACCTGGGTCCAGAACGCCCCGGCCGGCCTCCGCTCCAAATCCCTCGTTTGGTCACCTTGGTCTTAACCCCGGGTTTCGCTATCGCTACACCCGGGGCTACATTCTTGAATCGCTATGCGATTCCATGTCCTGACTTTACGGCTTGATTCCTGAGTTGGCGAGGATGAACTCGTAGATTTGGCGGGCTTCGTCGTCGCGGAGGCTGGCTATGGAGAAAGCGGAGCCGGAAGTGGCAATTGAGAGGGTGACGCGGCGGGTGAGTCTTGAAAATGGGCTGCGGCGGATTCTTACAACTTCGACATCGCCGTATTTTATGTAATTATCTATCTCTGCCAAACGGCCTCCATGCACAATAAGATATTCGTCTTTGAGCACGATACGGCTGTGGCGCATCGCGCTTATGCCCATAAGCAGCGACGCCACAAAGTAGGCTGCCGGAAGCAGGAGCCATATATACAAATCGAAAGATATAAATATTATTGTCGCCACGACTATAATCGGCAGGTCGGGCAGCATGGCGCGTATAGCCGCCCCGCGCCCCGATTTTGCCTCGGCTATGGTGGACGCGTCATCGTAGCCCTTGCCGAGCCACCAGGCGAGGAAGAAAGCGGAGATGTCGCGTGAATACAGTTTCAGGTTTTCGTTCTCTTTCATGGCAGTGGCGTTAAGTGCCTGCCTCAGGGCCAAAGTGCAAAGTCCCAGTTTCTTTTCAAGATAGTTGCGCTTTACCCATATTGTGCATATTTTGTCGAACGCGAATCGGCAACTCGACCGTGAGAGCAGCCCGTGGGTGAACGTGAGCAGCCGGTTGTCGTATACAAGCGTCATGTCGCCGTAGCGCAATATCGCGTTGGCAAGCCAAAGAATAAGGATTATGCCGTAGATAGCGGCCAGGAATACGGCCAGCCGCAATGTCGACACCATCAGCGACTCGAAAAACGATTCGGAATAAGTGAAGATTGTCTCCACCGTTTCCTCCGTGATGTTATTCACAAAATCATTTGCCAAGGCCAGCACGCCGCCAAACAGTGCCATCCCTTTCAGATGATTCTGGCACAAGGCGTCCATAATCAGATTCTTATACCCGAACCGCATGGTCGATGTCGGATTGTATGGAGGTGGCTCATGCGCCGATACGGTAGTTCCTGATTCGCCGCGCTCAATGAAGGAAATAAGGCTTTGCCAGTCGGGTTCGTCAAGAATCAGTTCCAATTCTTCGCCTTTCGACGCGAGGGTGTCTACTACGATACCTCTCATGCCCAGCAGCCTGTACCAGATTCCTTGCTTGGTGCGCAGCGAGTGGATGCGGTCGAGGGGCACCGTCGTGGTTTCGCGGCTCAGCACTCCATGAGAGAAGATGAGGCTCCGGTCCTTGATATAGTATTTTTTAGGGAAATAAGCCATTGCCGCCAAAATCAGCGAAGCGCCTATCAGTACCCCTATGCTTACGGCTATTGTCACCAGGGCGTCGCGGCCATTGATTCCAAGGTCGGCAAGATTGTAAACGAAAACTGCGCCAAACAGCGTCTTTACCATCTTTATAAATATGATAAAGAATGCGGCAGGGCTCATTCTTTGCGGCACAGAGAAATCAGTCATGGCTATTCCCAAGTTTTCCGGTGAGAATGTCTTTGATTTGTCGCGCCTTTTCTTCCGGCAAGCCCGGAATTGTGACAGCCGAGAGGGTCTGCGCGCCATTCTCAACTTCCACGGAGCAAAGTCCGAAATGTTTAGAAACGGGATTCTGTCCGATGCTCACCTGCTGGATACGCGCATATGGGATTGTAGTCACTTTGGGAAATATCACCCCTGTGCGGTAGGTAAGGTCCCTTTCCCGGAGCGCGTAGCCCTTAGACAGGAAGGCCTTGCGCAGGATAAAAATGTTTCCGGCAAATACCAAGGCTATGATTGCCTCCGCCACGATGCACCACCACGGTGTGTCGGCCAGCAAAAGCAGCAGCGCAAGAGCCATCATCACGGCATATGCTATTGCGGCGCCGGCAATCTGCACCTTTTTGTATTTTTCACTGATTGGCTCGAATTCCAGATTCTCTACCGGTGTTGTGTCGTCGAGATATAATTGATGATTGGTCATAAGCAAAACTTTATGCAAAAATAGTGTTTTTTTTGCGGCATGAACGTGAGGTTGTCTGTTAAATACATTTTTTAACATAAAAGTGCTTAAATATTGCATGCCTGCTGCCTTAACTTTGCCGTGACACAAATCTGGACGCTTTGTTTATTATGGACGGAACACGTACATATATAGCGATTGACCTCAAATCATTCTACGCATCGGTGGAATGTGTCGAGCGCGGACTCGACCCACTCGACACGAATCTTGTGGTGGCCGACCGCAGCCGCACCGACAAGACGATATGCCTGGCCGTGTCGCCTTCGCTGAAAGCCTATGGTCTCGGAGGAAGGCCGAGGCTGTTTGAGGTGGTGCAAAAGGTGCGTGATATCAATCGCCGCCGTGGGAGGATGTGGAAATCAACCTCGGGGCGCATGCTGGCCGCGCGTCCCGACTTTGCAGTCGACTATATTGTGGCTCCTCCGCGCATGGCGCTTTACATCGATTACAGCACGCGCATCTACGAAATCTACCTCAAATATATAGCGCCGGAGGATATACATGTATATTCTGTCGACGAGGTGTTTATCGACGCTACGTCTTACCTGAGATTGAACCGCATGACGGCTCACCAGCTGGCCATGACTATGATACGCGACGTGCTTGCCTCCACGGGCATCACTGCCACGGGCGGCATAGGCTCGAATATGTATCTGGCAAAAGTGGCCATGGACATAGTGGCCAAGAAAATGCCGGCCGACAGCGACGGCGTGCGTATCGCCGAACTCGACGAGGATTCTTACCGGCGCACGCTGTGGAGCCACACTCCGCTTACCGATTTCTGGCGTGTCGGCCATGGCATCGAGGCCCGTCTCGCCCCATACGGGATACACACCATGGGCGACATCGCACGCATGTCGCTTGCCAATGATAATGTGCTTTTCTGTCTGCTGGGTGTAAACGCCGAATTGCTCATCGACCACGCATGGGGGCGTGAGCCGGTGACAATGGACATGGTGAAGGCTTATCGCCCGGAATCATCATCATTAGGCACAGGGCAGGTCCTTACCGAGGCCTACACCACGGAGAAGGCGGAAATTGTGGCAATGGAAATGGCCGAATCCCTCGCCTTCGACCTCTTTGGAAAGCATCTTGTCGCCGACCGGCTTGTGCTCACCATCGGCTATGATGTGGAAAATATCCAAAACGAGGCGTTAAGGGCAAGATACGACGGAGTTGTCGTCGTCGACCGATTCGGACGCAAGGCTCCTAAGCACAGCCACGGCACGGCATGTCTCGGGAGGCATACATCGTCGGCGCGCATTATCAAGGAAGCCACGCAGGCCCTGTTTGGACGCATAGTGCGCCCCGGGCTGCTGATAAGGCGCATCACCCTCACGGCCGGAAGGGTGATGCATGAAAGCCTCGCCGGAAAAAAGACATTGCCCCTGCAGCTCAGCCTGTTTGTCGACTACGCCACTCTCCTTAGCCGTCAGCGGCAAGAGGAAGCCGAACTTGCCAAAGAGCGCAGGCTCATGGCGGCCACCCTGGCGTTGAGACGCCGATTCGGCAAAAATGCCATTCTTAAAGGACTTGACTATGCCGAAGGTGCCACAACACGCATACGCAACACCCAGATAGGAGGACACAAGGCATGAGCAATTACGACGACATAATAAATCATCCCGGATGGGAGCCACGGCATCGCAAGCGGATGTCGCTGGCTGCCAGGGCCGCGCAGTTCGCGCCCTTTGCCGCGCTGTCAGGCCACAAAGAAGCCCTCGACGACACCGTGCACCGCACACAAGCGCAGATCGACAGCACAGAAACGCCGGAGTGCGAATTTCCCGAATTCCCCTGATAAAAACAGCCCCGGCGGCAAAATGTTAAAAGAGAGTTAAATTTAACACTCGGTTAGGCATGCAGGCTCTTTTTTTGTAAATTTGTGACCATGAATTGCGCCAGGTATCTGATAATCGCATTTTTTGCACTCTTTGCCATGAACCGTACTGCCGCTGTCGAAGACAACGACGGCAGCGCATTTGATTTCCTGTTCTCCAATATCGACGACCCCACAAACGCATTCCTCCTTCCCGATGAGCAGTCATCGTCCGCTGTAATGCAGGCCGGCCCGATGGCATCGGATGTCATAGATTATGCCGCGAAATTTCTTGGCCGTCCTTACCGCCGTGGGGCCAAAGGACCGAAATCGTTCGATTGCTCAGGATTCACAAGTTATGTATTCCGTAATTTCGACATATTGCTCAATCCGTCATCGTCTGCGCAGTACACCCAGGGAATAGGCGTGCCTGCCGGCGAAATCCGGCCGGGCGACCTGCTTTTCTTCGGCGGACGCCGTTCCGGCAACGCGCGGGTAGGGCATGTAGGCATGGCCGTAGATGTCGATGAATCCGGCACCGTCACATTCATACATGCCGCCACCTCCGGAGGCATCCGTTACGACCGCTATCCCGACGGCGGATACTATTCCAACCGTTTCATCGGAGCGCGCCGCGTCCTCGACGGAAATCAATAACGGAAAAAACTTCCCAACTTCCCAACTTCCCAACTTCTCACCTCCTCCAACTTCCCAACTCCCCAAGACTTATCTTTCACTAAAAATTATATCATCCATGAAATTTTACCATCTCGCGGCAGCGGCCGCCGTGGCTCTTACAGCCTGCAACCCTGCTGCCAACGACGACAATCCCGGAGCACCCTCCGAAGACGAAGTTATCCTCCATGCCTGGACGTGGAGTTTCGACACCATTGCAGCTAACATGAAGCAGATTGCCGATGCCGGCTACGACATCGTGCAGACCTCGCCCGCCCAAACATGCTATGTGGGCGAAGACGGCGGCATGGCCCTTTTTAGCCAGCCCGGCGACTCCGTACGTGGCAAATGGTACTACTATTACCAGCCCATCGACTGGAAAATCGGCAACTATATGCTCGGCACACGCGACCAGCTGAAAGCAATGTGCGACTCTGCGGCCAAATACGGCGTGCGCATCATTGTCGACGTGCTGCCCAACCATACAGCCATCGACCGCTCGGCCATCACCGCATCGCTCGACAGCGCAGTGGGCGGCCGTGAGAACCTATTCCATGAAGCCGGCCTCACCCCAATCGGCGACTATAACGACCGACTCCAATGCACCACCGGCGAAATGGGCGGCCTTCCCGACGTAAACACGGAAAATCCCGATTTCCAGGCCTACTATATGCAGTATGTCAACGACCTGCTCTCGCTTGGCG
>CANRZQ010000196.1 GCA_947644475.1 uncultured Muribaculaceae bacterium | reverse complement strand
GGAATATGCGCTTGACGTCGTCTTTGCGTATGCCTATGCCGTTGTCGGCAATCTCTATGCGCAGGCGGCGGTCGGGCAGGTCGCGCGACGACACGGTGAGTTCAAGGGGCCGGTCGGGGTCGCGGTATTTCACGGCGTTGTCGAGGAGGTTGAAAATAACGTTGGTGAAGTGCATCTCGTCGACATTTACAATGGCGTCGAGGGCATCGAGGTGTGCGGTGATGTGTCCGCCGTATTTCTCAACTTTCAGTTTGAATGTGTTTACAATATTGTATATGGCAGAGTTGGCGTCGACTTCGGCGAGTTTGAATGTGGCCTTCTGGCGGTCGAACATCGACATCTGGAGCACTTTCTCCACCTGAAAACGCAGTCTTTTGGTCTCGTCGTTGATTACGGTGGAAATCTGCTGGAGCATAGTCGGCGATTTGCGCACGCTCTGGTCGTTGAGCATCTGTGCGGCGAGTGATATTGATGAGATGGGGGTCTTGAACTCGTGGGTCATGTTGTTGATGAAGTCGTTTTTCATCTCGGTTAGTTTTTTCTGCCGGAACGCTATTATTATCGTGCAGATGAACACTACGAGCAAGATGAGTGTAAACGCTATGGTGGGGAACATGAACGAGATCGACGAGTATATGTAGTCGTTTTTTGTCGGGAAATATACTTTGAGGAATGTCTGCCGGTCGCGCGGATCGTGGGGGAAGAGTGTCTGCACAAACGCGCTCTCGCCCTTGGAGGCGGCTTCGTTGTAGCCGATAGAACGGTAGAGTGGGGTGCCGGCGCGGTTTAGCACGGCGAATTCAAAGGGGATTGTGAGGCCGAGTGTATCGAGTTCCTGACGGAGATAGTTGCGGATTGTAAGCGTGTCGGCACGTTCGAAGATTGGCCGCGCTGTCGACTGGCTTATGATGTTGATAATAACCTCGTCGAGCACGTTTTTCTGCTGGAGGTAGCGGTCGCGCACTTCGGCGCGCGCGCTTTGGTAGGGGTTGGCCGACATGTCGGTCGACGATTGCAGCCGGGTGATTTCCGAGGGGTCGCCTTTGATGTTGATGTCGGCTTCAAGCCCGGTTGATGTGGTGAAGCGGTAGCGCACGCCTCCGAGTTGTGGGGTGGGCGCGCCGAGATATTGGGCGTAGACCGACGACGATGACACGTCAGACACTTTTTCTTCAAGGAAATAGCGGGCCTCGTCCTGTGCAAGCCGCAGCGACACGGCGGTGAGGCTCCGGCGGGCGCCTACCGAAAATTGGTCGTATCGCATTTTGAGCATGTTGTGCATGTAGAAAATCTGCATGCACAGAAGCCCTATGAATGTCACGGCCATGAGAACGACTAATATCCAGATAGTTGACTTTTTCAATGTCTTGTTTTGGTTTTCGTTTATATGTTAACAAACAAATGTTAAATTTAGTTTAAATTGACCTCATTTCTTTTAAAAAGGCACTTTTAACATTTAAATGCAAAATTAACATAAATATTTTCGCACTCCAAATTTTAACAAATTAACTCTTACTAAAAAGGCAACGTCAAGTGTTAAATAAAATTAAATGTTAACATTTCATATTAATATAATATAAGGCAAACGGCAAAAATTCTTAATTTTGCAAATTAGAACATCATAAATATTCACTAAAAGTAAGAATTATATCATGAAAACAAAGCCGGATTTAGGGTTTTGGAAACTCTGGAATCTAAGTTTCGGGTTCTTTGGAGTGCAGATTGCCTACGCATTGCAGAGTGCGCAGGTGAGCCGCATTTTCTCCACCATTGGCGCCGACCCGCACGATTTAAGTTACTTCTGGGTGCTGCCGCCTCTGATGGGGCTTATTGTGCAGCCTGTGATAGGATCGATGTCCGACCGGACGTGGAACCGTTTCGGGCGTCGCCTGCCGTATCTGCTGGTGGGTGCGATTGTGGCAATCATAGTAATGTGTTTCCTGCCGAACTCCGGGTCGCTGGGGCTTTCTGTGTCGTCGGCCATTATATTCGGCCTGATTATGCTTATGTTCCTCGACACATCTATTAATATGGCTATGCAGCCCTTCAAGATGCTTGTGGGCGACTTTGTGAATGAAAAGCAGAAAGGCCTGGCCTATTCTATTCAGAGTTTCCTTTGCAACGCCGGTTCGGTTGTCGGATATGTGGCTCCGTTTGTGCTGGCATGGATTCTGCTTCACGTGTTTGGTGTCGACGGCGACACGGCTCCCGAGGGCGAGGTCCCGGCCACGGTTACATGGTCGTTCTATCTCGGTGCGGCCATCCTGCTGCTCTGTGTGATTTACACCATGGCCAAGGTTAAGGAAATGCCTCCGAAAGAATATGCTGAGTATCACGGTATTGTCCAGCAGCCCGACGGCTCTGCGAAAAAAGAGAACCTGTTCTCGCTCCTTGGCAATGCGCCGAAGGTGTTCTGGACCATAGGTCTGGTGCAATTCTTCTGCTGGGCGGCGTTCCTGTATATGTGGACCTATTCCACCGACGCCATCGCATTGCAGGCCTTCGACGCGCCCTCGGTGCAGAAGGTGGCCGGTGTGACAATCAATGGCAAGACATATTCCGACAAATATCTTTTCAATGGGCAGGTGCCCCTCGTCGACGACGGCAAACTCACTATCGCCGGCATTGAGGTCGACGGCAATTTCTGCACCCCGCGCACTGTGGTGATGAACGGCGACACGCTCATACACGCAGGCCAGATCTGCTACGAGCAGGGTGTGGCGAAAGTGTCGCCCGATGGCGGCCGCATAGCCGAAGGCTCGGGCGTGATTACTGTCGACGGCACCGAGATGGAGTATGGCAATACCGTCGTTACCGTGGCCAACTACCGCCTTGCCCGCCCCGGAGCCGAACTCACACTCGCCCACATAGCCCGGCCTAACGGCGACGGCTCGTATGAACTGGAACAGACTACCACGCTCCCGGCCCTCACCGCCGTGGAAGATATTGTGGTGAACTACACCACGGTGCTTAACGCAGCATCCGCTCCCTATCAGGCTGCCGGCAACTGGAACGGCGTGCTTCTCGCCATCCAGGGCATAGCCGCCGTGCTGTGGGCGCTGGCTCTCTCGCGGTTCCGCAACCGCCGTCTGGGCTACTCTATAAGCCTGCTTATCGGCGCCGCAGGTTTTGTGTCGGTATTCTTTGTCCACGACCAGTATCTGCTCGGCGTAAGTTACGCATTGATGGGATGCGCATGGGCCGCTATGCTAGCCATGCCATTCACAATCCTTACCAACGCCCTGTCGGGCAACCATATCGGCACCTATCTCGGCCTGTTCAACTGCACCGTCTGCGTTCCGCAGATTATCGCGGCCCTGTGCGGCGGCTTCATCCTCGGATTCTTCCCCGAGGCCTCAAACGGCGCGCCGATGACCGTGTGCATGCTCGTTGTGTCGGGCGTGTTGCTCGCCATAGGCGCCGCGGCTGTATGGAACATCCGCGAGACCTACGGCTCTGCCTCCGCTGAAAGCAAGTGACGCATCAAGAAATAGAGAGGAAGCCCGGCCCGACAAAGCGTCGTCGCCGGGCTTTCTTTGTGTACGAACCATCGATGTTGTGATTCGTTTAAAATATAAATGAGAATACAATGATGCTTACTTTGTCAATAATCTGTTCGCTCACATGCTGTATAGGCTATATGACGGTGTGGGGAGTGCGCGGCTATCTCGGATTCAAAAACCGGAATACGCCCGACGCCATGCGCCGTTACGACCGTGTGTTCGAGATAGCCCGCTGGGTGCTGCTTGCATTTGCCGCCCTGGGTGTTATTTTCCTTGTAATCGACCTTAAAATCACCGGAAATGGAGCGTCCTGATTTAAAAAACGACAAAGTAGTGCGCGTTGGCTCGTGGGTGGTTGCCTTGGTTTTCTGCGCGCAAGTGTTCATTCCGATGCTGCCGGGAGCCGGCGGCTGGCGCATGCCCCTGTTTATATTGATGATGGTTTCCGCGCTGGCTTTGTGCGTATACATGCTCGTTTCGGCATGGCGCGGAGGCTACCGCAAGTTTGCCGTCCGCGCCGGTATCTACCTTGGCATCCTCCTTGCCATGGCCGCTTTGCTTGCCTGGGCGCTGTTCACCACACCTATTGATTTGTAAATGAAAAAATTAATTGCTATATTTGCAGAAAAAAGAAAGCCATGGAATCAATCAAACGGTTGTATAAAATAGGGTTTGGCCCTTCGAGTTCGCATACAATGGGGCCGAGGAAGGCCGCTCAGATATTTCTTGAACGCAATCCGGGCGCGGCCCGCTATGAGGTGACGCTTTTCGGGTCGCTTGCCGCCACGGGCAAAGGCCACTTGACCGACAAGGCTGTGCTCGATGTGCTTTCTCCCGCAGCCCCGACTGATATTGTGTGGAAGCCCGATGTGGTGCTTCCTACGCATACCAATGGCATGGAATTTGTGGCGTTTGATGCCGAGGGGAATGCCACAGAGCCGTGGCGCGCCTACTCGATAGGCGGCGGCGATATAATAGAGGAAGGGCAGGAGCGTCAGCCTTCGGAGATGGTATATCGCATGAACAAGATTAAGGATATTCTCAACTGGTGCACGGAGACCGGACACAGTTACTGGGAATATGTCGACATGTGCGAAGGCTCCGATATATGGGATTATCTGCGCCAGGTGTGGACCGTGATGAAAGCGGCTGTGCAGCGTGGAGTCGAGGCCGAGGGCGTGCTTCCCGGCGGCCTTGGCGTGCGTCGCAAGGCCGTGAGTTATTTCGTGCATGCGGCAGGCTACAACAGTTCGCTCAAATCGCGCGGCCTTGTCTATGCCTATGCCCTTGCCGTAAGCGAGGAAAATGCGGCCGGCGGCCGTATCGTCACAGCACCCACCTGTGGCTCGTGCGGCATTGTTCCGGCTGTGCTCTATCATCTTCACACGTCCAAGGGATTCTCCGAGGAGCGCATATTGCGTGCCCTGGCCACTGCCGGACTGTTTGGCAACGTGGTGAAATACAATGCTTCGGTGTCAGGCGCCGAGGTCGGATGCCAGGGGGAGGTCGGGGTGGCCTGCGCTATGGCAGCCGCGGCAGCCTCGCAACTGTTTGGAGGCACTCCCGCCCAAATCGAGTATTCGGCAGAAATGGGCCTCGAGCATCATCTCGGGCTTACTTGCGACCCTGTGTGCGGTCTTGTGCAGATTCCCTGCATCGAGCGCAACGCCTATGCCGCCGCCCGAGCCCTCGACGCCAACCTGTATGCCGCCTTCTCCGACGGCCGCCATTCGGTAGATTTCGACCGTGTCGTCCAGGTGATGAAGCAGACAGGCCACGACATCCCCTCGCTCTACAAAGAGACTGCGCAGGGCGGCCTTGCCGTAATAAAATAATCTTGACGTGTGTCCAAAAGCAGTCTATGCTGAAAATGTAAGGTCGCACGGGACGAGAAATGCGGTTCAAATAAGGGCGTATCACAGAATCGCGTAGCGATTCAAGAAAATAG
>CANRZQ010000195.1 GCA_947644475.1 uncultured Muribaculaceae bacterium | reverse complement strand
AAAGTATAAGTTATAAGTGATGAGGTAAGGCATAAGGCAATACCTTGTCACTTATAACTTGTCCTTGATACTTGATTTGAGTTCGCTCACGAGGAAGGGCTGGCCCTGGGTCTTGTTGATTCGCTGAATCTCGACGGAGGGGAAGCGTGCTTGCAGGTAGTCGGCAAACATGCCGGTGTTGAGTTCGGCCACGATCACTCGCTTGTAGCGGCCGAGGATTTCGGCGGTGTTGGCGGGCAGGGGGTTGATGTAGCGGAAGTGGGCGAGTGCCACGGGGGTGCCTTCGTCGCAGAGTTGGGTGCATGCGGTGAGGAGGTGTCCGTAGGTTCCGCCCCAGCCCACGACGAGGGTGTCGGCGTCGGCGCGGCATAGCACGTCTTGCGCGGGTATGTCGTTGGCTATGAGTTCGATTTTGCGGCGGCGTGTCTCTACCATCTTTTCATGGTTGAGGGGGTTGATTGAGATTGCGCCGGTGGCGGCGTCTTTCTCGAGGCCGCCGAGGCGGTGCTGGAGGCCTTCGGTGCCGGGTATTGCCCAGTAGCGCACGAGGTTCTCGGCGTTGCGGGCGTAGGGTTTCCATGATGCGGCGGCTGCCATGTCGGCCGGCACGTAGGGCACTTTTATCTCGGGGTATTCCGATGCCTCGGGCACGCGCCATGCCGATGAGCCGTTGCCGATGAATGCGTCGGAGAGGAGTATCACGGGTGTCATGTGCTCGATGGCGATGCGGCATGCCTCGAATGCCATGTCGAAGCAGTCGGTTGGCGACGCGGGAGCCACTACGGCCAGGGGCGACTCGCCGTTGCGTCCGTAGAGGGCTTGCATAAGGTCGGTCTGCTCGGTTTTGGTGGGGAGGCCGGTTGAGGGTCCGCCGCGCTGCACGTCGATTACCACCAGGGGCAGTTCGGCCATCACGGCCAGGCCGATGCCTTCGCTTTTGAGGGCGAGGCCGGGGCCGGATGTGGATGTCACGGCAAGGTTTCCGGCGAATGATGCGCCTATGGCGGAGCACACGCCGGCTATCTCGTCTTCCATCTGGCAGGCTTTCACGCCGAGGTCTTTGCGCTTGGCGAGTTCGTGGAGGATGTCGGTGGCGGGGGTTATAGGATAGGAGCCGAGGAAGAGGGGGCGCCTGGAGCGTTCGGAGGCCATGATGAGGCCCCATGCTGTGGCTGTGTTGCCGTTGATGTCGGTGTAGACGCCCGGGCGCGGGTCCTCGGTCTCGATGCGGTAGGTAGATACGGAGGCGTGTATGTTGTGGCCGTAGTCGTAGCCGGCATGGAGCACTTTTATGTTGGCGTCGGCCACGGCGGGCTTTTTGGCAAATTTATTGCGGATGAAGCGTTCGGCGCTTTCCAGGGGCCGGTCGAAGAGCCAGCACACAAGGCCGAGGGCGAAGATGTTGCGGCATTTGAGCATGGCCTTGTTGTCGAGGCCCGAGCCTTCGAGGGCGGCTTTTGTCATCGACGTCACGGGCACTTCTACGATCTGCTGGGTGATGCCCAGTTCGGCAAAGGGCTCATCGGTTTCGAAGCGTGCCTTGCGCAGGTCGGCGGGGGTGAACGAGTCGATGTCGGTGAGGATTACGCCATCGTGGGTGAGGAAGCGCACGTTTTGTTTTAGCGCGGCGGGGTTCATGGCCACGAGCACGTCGCATTGGTCGCCGGGGGTGTGGACGCCTTTGCCCACGCTCACCTGGAATCCTGACACGCCGCTGAGCGAGCCTTGGGGGGCGCGCACTTCGGCCGGATAGTCAGGGAAGGTCGACACCAGGTTGCCGAGGCCGGCCGATACGTTGGTGAAGATGTTGCCGGCAAGTTGCATTCCGTCGCCGGAATCGCCGGAGAATCGCACGACTACTTTGTCGAGGGTCTTTACGCGAGTCTGATTTAACATGGTTGGGTTATATAGGGATGTTTTTAAGGTTTGCAGTTGGGGGATATTTTAGGCTGCCCAGGTGTTTTAGGACTCCTAGGCTGCATAGGAATCATAGGATTCCTATCAAAAGTCAAAGGCTGGCCGGCAGCCTTGGCTGAGAATTTGCCGTGGGAGTAGGCTTCGCGGCCGTTGACCCACACGCGTGTTATCTTCCAGCCGAGACGCTCGCCGGCAAGGGGTGTCCAGCCGCAGAGCGAGAGGGCGTCGGAGTCGGCGACGGTCCAATCACATTCTTCGGCAAGGACTATGTCGGCATGGCAGCCGGGGGCTATGCGGCCGCGGCCTTCGATGCCCATTGCCTCGGCGGGGCGGCGGCAGTAGTACTCCTCCACTCTGTCGGCGGGGAAGTGTGTGAGCAGCCATGGGAGGGCAAATTGCACAACGGGGGCGCCGGAGGCGTCGGCGACGGTGCCGGTGGCCTTTACGGCTGCTTCGTGGGGGGCATGGTCGGTGGCTATGAAGCCTATGCCTTCTCCGCGGAGCAGGGCTTGGCGCAGGGCGTCGCGGTGGGAGGCGTCTTTGACGGAGGGGTTCATTTTTATGCGCGAGCCTTTGCGGGGGTAGTCGTCGGAGCACCACATAAGGTGGTGGGGCGACACTTCGGCTGTGGCTTGGGGGCACGCAGCAGCCATGGCGAGTTCGTCGGCGGTGGTGACGTGGCAGATTGTGACGGGGCGGCTGTATTCCTCGGCAAGGGCGAGGGCCTTGGCGGTGGAGCGCACGCAGGCCTCGACGGGACGTATTTCGGAGTGGAGTGCCACGGGGGCGTCTCCGCCGGGGTTGAGCCGGGCGTTGGCCTCGTCGATGGTGGCTTGGTCCTCGGCATGGATGGCGATGCGCACGCCTTCGGGCAGGCCTTGGAAGAGAGCGCGCAGGGCGGCGTCGGAGTCGACGAGCATGTTGCCTGTCGACGAGCCCATGAATAGTTTCACGCCGGGCACTCGCGTGTAGTCGGCGCGGCGCAGGGTGTCGAGGTTGGTGTCGGTGGCTCCGATGAAGAAGGCGTAGTTGGCCATGGAGTCGCGCGAGGCGATGTCCATTTTCTGCTGCCATGCCTCGGCTGTTACTGTCGGGGGCTTGGTGTTGGGCATCTCTATATAGGATGTGACCCCACCGGCTATGGCCGCACGGCTCTCGGAGGCAATAGTGGCCTTGCAGGTGAGCCCGGGCTCGCGGAAATGGACGTGGCAGTCGATTGCGCCGGCAAGGAGCAGGGCGCCGCTGGCGTCGACCTCGGTGTCGGCCGCGGACGGAGCGCCGGTGTCGGGCTCGACGGCTGTGATAAGGCCGCTGCCGGTGTCGACAGTCACCCGGAAGCGGAGGCCGGCGTCATGGCCGGGCCGCCGCGCGTTGCGTATGCAGAGTGTTTTCACTTTTATACGGTGCCGGAGGCTTTCTGTGGATATTTCTTGAACAGGCTTTCCCAGCGCAACTGGAGCACGCCGAACATGGCCTCGCCGAAGATTCCGGAGTTCATTTTCGATGTGCCGAGCACGCGGTTGGTGAATACGATGGGCACTTCCTCGACGCGGAAGCCGCCCTTGTAGGCCTTGAATTTCATCTCGATCTGGAAGGCATAGCCTTTGAAGCGGATGGTGTCGAGGCCGATGGTGCGGAGTACGCCGGCACGGTAACCGACAAATCCGGCTGTTGTGTCGTGCACGGGTATTCCGGTGACGAGGCGCACGTATTTTGAGGCGAAATACGACATGAGCACGCGGCCCATGGGCCAGTTCACCACGTTCACGCCGTTGCAGTAGCGGGAGCCGACGGCCACGTCGGCCTCGCCTTCGAGGGCGGCGCGCAGCCGGGGCAGGTCGTCGGGATTGTGGCTGAAATCGGCATCCATCTCGTAGATGCGCTCGTAGCCGCGCTCGAGCACGCGGGCAAATCCGGCCAGATAGGCCGTGCCCAGCCCTTGCTTGCCTTGGCGGCAGAGAAGGTCGACTCGGCCGGGGCAGCGTTCCATGACGCCGCGCACAAGCGAGGCCGTGCCGTCGGGCGAGTTGTCGTCGACGACAAGCACGTCGAAACCTCCGTCGAGGGCGAGCACCGCTGCAATGATGGCCTCGATGTTCTCCTTCTCGTTATAAGTTGGTATAATCACCACGTCGCTGTGGGGCGAGCGATGCGAATTTTCTATTTCCGACATGTCGTAATCTTAAAACTGGGGCAAATATACGAATTTTTTATATTACCCACACATATGCCCGCTTTTTTTTGTCTGAAAGCCAAATGTTAATAAATGTAACATTGTCGGCAGATACCGAAAAAAACATTACCTTTGCAAATTGATATATCCATGCTTTTTAGCAAACTTATTCATCCGATGAAAAAATCATACATTATAATAGCCCTCGCGGCAATATGCGCCTCTTGGGCCGCAGCCCAGAACAATATCGCCGAAGAAGTGGCATGGGTGATAGGCGACGACCCTATCTACAAATCTGAAATCGAGCAGGCATACATCGACCACCAGAACGAGCGCGTGCCCATCAACGGCGACCCCTACTGCGTGCTTCCTGAGCAGATAGCCGTGCAGCGGCTCTTCCTCCACCAGGCCGACATCGACACCGTGGAAGTGCAAGAAGCCATGATACAGCAGCAGGTCGACGGGCAAATCAACTACCTGATCACCAACCTGGGCTCGCGCGAGAAAGTGGAGCAATATTTCCGCAAGCCACTTCCCGAGATACGCGAGTACTACGCCTCATCGATGCGCGACCGCTACCGCGTGCGCCAGGTGCAGCAGTCGCTCACAAAAGACATCAAGCCCACGCCATCCGACGTGCGCCGCTACTACGACCGCCTGCCCGAAGACTCAATTCCCTTCGTGCCCCTGCAAGTGGAAGTGCAGGTGATAACGCTCAACCCCGCCATCCCCCGTCAGGAAATCGACGACGTGAAAGCCCGCCTGCGCGACTATGCCGAGCGCGTCAATTCCGGCGAGGCCGACTTCTCCACCCTCGCCATCATGTACTCCGAGGCCCCCGAAGGCATACGCGGAGGCGAGATCGGATTCATGGGCCGCGGCCAGCTGGTGCCCGAATACGCCGCAGTGGCCTTCAACCTCAACGACACCAAGAAAGTATCGAAAATCGTGGAGACCGAATACGGATTCCACATAATCCAGCTCATCGAGAAGCGTGGCGACCGCATCAACACCCGCCACATCCTGCTGCGCCCCAAAGTGGCCGAGAAAGACCTCGCCGAGGCAATCACACGCCTCGACTCGGTGCGCGCCGACATCGTCGACCACAAAAAACTCACATTCGCCGAAGCCGCCCGCTACATCTCCCAGGACAAGGACACCCGTTACAGCCAGGGCGTGATGGTGAACCAGGCCACCGGCACCACCCGCTTCGAAATGTCGCAACTTCCCCAGGAAATAGCCCGAAAGGTGGCCTCGATGCAGCCCGGCGAGATATCCGAGCCTTTTGTGATGAAAGACCCCAAGCGCGACCGCGACCAAGTGGCCATCGTGCTCCTCACCAGCCGCATCGACGCCCACAAGGCCAACCTCGC
>CANRZQ010000194.1 GCA_947644475.1 uncultured Muribaculaceae bacterium | reverse complement strand
AGGCACAGGCAATCCCTTCTTCACCACCGACACCGGTGCCGCCCTCCGCGCTGTTGAGATTCGCGCCGACGTAATGCTCAAAGGCACACGCGTCGACGGCATCTACACCGCCGACCCCGAGAAAGACCCCACGGCAGAGAAATTCACCGAAATCACATACGACGAAGTGTACTCGCGCGGCCTCAAAGTGATGGACCTCACCGCCACGGCACTGTGCAAGGAAAACTCGATGCCCATCGTGGTCTTCGACATGGACACACCCGGCAACCTTGCCCGCGTCCTTGCCGGCGACCCCATCGGCACCCTCGTCTATTAATCTCAGGAACATAAGCCCTCCGGCTTTTGATGTAAAACAGAGCGGCGCGTCCCACCCGGGACGCGCCGCCTTTATTGTGTTGTTGGATTATTTATCGGGTTGCAACCATGGTGGAGGCTACCGGAGTCCTCACGATATATACTCCCGCGGGAAGTTCGGCCGTGACATTTCCCGTGGCGGTGGTCGTCTCGGTAAGGCCCGATTCAAAACGTGATTTCACGCCGGCAGAATTTATTGGGAGAGTATTTGCCGGAGCAGGGGCAGGATGTGGTCGGCATAGTGGCGGAAGCCGAGGTCGGTGAGGTGAATGCCGTCGACGGTGCCGTCGTCCTCGATGCCGTCCATGTCTTTCGATGTGAGGTAATAGAGATTGTCGGGATTCTCTTCTTTGAGGCGCAGGTAGTTTTTATGGAAAGCCTCGTTTTTTTCAGGAAGATATGTGCCGAAATGGGAATCGTAGCGAGCGTATGGGTAGATTGGGCCTTCTACCATCACGACAGGTACATCGGGACGCGCCGTGCGCAGGATTTTTACAAAGTCGTAGGTGAGTGTGTCACACATCATCTTGGTGCAGTTGGGCACGGGGTCGATGATATAGGCGGCCACATCGGGAATCCGGGCCATGGCGCGTGCCATTGCGGCATCCATCTTGCCTTCGCCCGAGAAGCCGAGGTTGATGACCTCGCGGTTGAGTTCGCGCGAGATGATGTTTGAGGCGGCGTTTCCTGTGCGCGATGCGCATCCGCCCTGCATTATCGATGTGCCGTAGGCCACGATGCGCCCGCGCGGCGAGATAAGGTCGGGGCGTCCGGCAGTGATTGTGGAGCCAGAGTCGACTTTCACCCACAGGTCTTCCACTCCGTCGTATAGCGGAAGATATATCATGTATTCGTGGGGCATGCCGTCGAGCCGCTCGACATACTGCGCCTCGCACACGCGTTCCTCGGCATTGTTGACGCGAGGCCGGTTGGTGTTGACGTGCCGCCAAGTGGAGTCGCCCTCGAATATGTATAGGTCGGTGCCCTTTGTGCCGGTGTCGGCCATGTGGAGCATGTGGAAGTCGGAGCGCAGGATATATTTCACGCCTATTCTCCGAGAGTCGGTGGCGAAACGTACGGCAATGCCGGCAGAGCATTGAGCGCGGTCCCACAGGTCGGGGCGCACGCTGTCGGCGAGCGATGCCGGGATGCGTGAGTAGAAGCGGCCTGTGTCGTCGAATCCTTTGTTGATTACGCGCAGGTCTTTTGCGTCGACATATTGCCATGCGGCGTTTTCCTCGGCCACGGCAGCGAATGCAAGGCTCAGCAGGGTGAGAAGGAGGCAGAATTTTTTCATGGTAGTCCCTATCTTATTTTCCGGTTATGATTTGGCGTATGGAGTGCAGGCGGGTAAGGGCGGCCAGGGGTGTGAGGTTGTCGATGTCGAGGTTGACTATCTCGTCACGAATCTGGGCCAGTACGGGGTCGTCGAGTTGGAAAAGGCGCAGTTGCATGCCATCGTCTTCTTTGGCTGCGACAGGGGCCGCCACCTCGCCGCGCGCGTTGGCGGTCTCGAGTTGGCGCAGCACCTCGTCGGCGCGTTTCACTATTGCCGGCGGCATTCCGGCCAGACGGGCCACATGGATGCCGAAACTGTGCTCGGAGCCGCCCTTGGCAAGTTTGCGCAGGAATACGACGCGTCCGTCGGATTCGGCGACAGATACGTTGTAGTTGGCGATTCGCGGATATAGTTTCTCCATCTCGTTCAGTTCGTGATAGTGTGTGGCGAAAAGGGTCTTGGGGTGGAGTCCGCAATATTCGTGGATATGTTCCACGATGGCCCATGCTATTGATATGCCGTCGTAGGTGGATGTGCCTCGGCCGAGTTCGTCGAAGAGGATGAGCGAGCGTTGGCTCATGTTGTTGAGTATTGAAGCGGCCTCGTTCATCTCCACCATGAAGGTTGATTCGCCGAGCGAGATATTGTCGGATGCGCCTACGCGGGTGAAAATCTTGTCGACAACACCTATCTTTGCCGATTCGGCGGCCACGAAGCAGCCTATCTGCGCAAGCAGCACGTTGAGCGCGGTCTGGCGCAGGAGCGCTGACTTACCCGACATGTTGGGGCCGGTAATCATCATGATCTGCGTGCCGTCGTTGGAGAGGTCGACGGTGTTCGATATGTAAGGCTCGCCGGCGGGCAGTTGCTTTTCAATCACGGGGTGGCGAGCCTCGACAAGACGGATGTCGAGCGAGTCGTCGACCACGGGCCGGTTGTAGCGGTTCTCGATGGCCACTCGGGTAAACGAACTGAGGCAGTCGAGCCGTGCCACGAGGGTGGCGTCGAGTTGCATCGCCGGGATGTATTTGGCCATCTCGGCCACCAGGTCGTTGAAAATCTGTGTTTCGAGGGCGAGTATGCGGTCCTGTGCTCCGAGGATTTTCTCCTCGTAGTCCTTCAGCTCCTGGGTGATGTATCGTTCGGCGTTGACGAGGGTCTGTTTTCGTATCCACTCGGGGGGCACTTTGTCCTTGTGGGTGTTTGTCACCTCTATGTAGTAGCCGAAGACGTTGTTAAAGCCTATTTTGAGCGAGGAGATGCCTGTGGCCTCGATTTCACGGGCCTGCACACGCAGCAGATAGTCCTTGCCTTCGAAGGCGAGCCTGCGCAGTTCGTCGAGTTCGGGGTTTACGCCTTCAGCGATGGCATCGCCGCGGTTGATTGCATTTGGCGCATCGGGGCGAATCTCGCGTGCGATACGCGCCGATAGCGATTCGAGGGCGTTTAGTTGCTCGCCGATGGCCCGCAGGGCCGGCATGCCGGAGCCTGTGCACATGTCGCGTATCGGGGCGAGCGATTTCAAGGCGGTGGCCACCTGCATGGTCTCGCGCGGGGAGATGCGCCGGGTCGACACCTTGCCCACGAGGCGCTCGAGGTCGCCAATATGGCCGAGATGCTCTTTGAGCGATTCGCGTTGGTCGGGATTGCGGAAGAAATATTCCACCACGTCGAGGCGGTCGTTTATGGCGGCAGGGTCTTTGAGGGGGAAAAGAATCCAGCGCGACAGCATGCGTGCGCCCATTGGGCTTACTGTGCGGTCAATCACGTCGAGAAGGCTCTTGCCTTCGTCGCCGAGTGGCTGGACGAGTTCGAGATTGCGCACAGTGAATTTGTCGAGGCGGACGAAACGGTCGGCTTCGATGCGCCGCAGGGCGGTGATATGGTCGGTCTGGGTGTGCTGGGTGATGTCGAGATAGTGGAGTATGGCGCCGGCGGCCACTATGGCGGCGTCCATCTTGCGTATGCCGAACCCTTTGAGGTTTGCCGTCTTGAAATGGCGCAGGAGGCGTTCGTTTGCGGCGTCGGAGGTAAATATCCAGTCGTCGAGTTCGAACATGAGATAGCGGGCTGTGAAGTTAGCCTCGGCTTTGGGGCGGTTGCCGCGCTCGACGAGCAGTTCTTTCGGAGAAAAATTGGCGAGCAGTTTGTCGATATGGTCGGGAGTGCCTTCGCCCACGAGAAATTCTCCTGTTGAAATATCGAGAAGCGAGAGCCCTGTTGCTGTTTTGCCGAAGTGCACGGCGGCAAGGAAATTGTTTTCGCGGTGGTTGAGGACATTGTCGCTAAGGGCCACGCCGGGAGTGACAAGTTCGGTGATGCCGCGTTTCACGAGTTTCTTGGTGAGTTTGGGGTCTTCGAGTTGCTCGCAGATAGCCACGCGCTTTCCGGCACGGACAAGTTTGGGGAGATAAGAGTCGAGCGCGTGATGGGGAAATCCGGCGAGTTCGACATATTGCGCCGAGCCGTTAGCACGGCGTGTGAGCGTTATGCCCAATATCTCGGATGCGGTGATGGCGTCGTCGGAAAACGTCTCGTAGAAGTCGCCGACACGGAACAGCAATATTGCGTCGGGATGCTTTGCTTTCATCTCGACATATTGCTTCATCAACGGTGTTTCAACAATTTTTTTGGCCATGGTCAAGTTTATCTACGCAAATTTACGCATTTTTTTTCGTAAGGAAGCATTGCCCGGGCCAAAATTGTTATTTGCCTGATGTTTGGAGACGGACCCCGACCGAGATGCTCATGGTGCGCCCCCAGGTGTGAGATTTTACCGTAAGGCCGGATTCGGTGCCGTGCTCGATTGTGGTGCGCGTGTATTTCGCGGGCGACAATTGCTGCAACGTGTTCAGGTCGATGAACAAGGCGCATACCCTTGATGTGCGGTAGGCCACGGAGAATCCTGCATCGAGGCAAAGCATTGTGCCGGTGCGTCTTTGATAGGTTTCGATTTCGCCTTTTTTCGTATGACCTTTCAGCCGGCCATAACTTGAATAGCCGATGCCGAGCCGTGGCTGTATTTGCCAGCGGGAATGCTCGAAGCGGTAAGTGCCGCCAAGAGTTATCGATGGTTTAAGTGCGCTGAGACCCGGGACAAGGATGTCCATCAGTTTTTCGGCCTCGTGCAGGTGGAAGATATTGAAGCGCAGGTCGGCGTATGCGCCCCAGTGGCGCGAGAAGTAGTAACTCGGGCGAAAGGCTACTTGTGCTACTGTCGACGGGCGGCGGTCGAACACGGCCTTTTGCTCTGCGTTGAGTGATGACATGTCGAAATTGGCGCCTAATCCAAGGTCGAGGGCAAATGTGCCCGTGCCATATTCGGCAAGTGTCTCGGCGTGTGTGAGCGTGAAGCCGATTATTGAAAAGATTACGATAACAGTTGCTTTCCGGATAGAACTGATGAATTGTACCATTTGGTTATGTTTGTTTTTCAAGGGCAAAAGTAGCGGTTATCGTTGGATTTGGCAATAATTTTTAGAACTTTTTTCAATAGAGTGTATAAAAAAGGTCATGCGGTAATTACGGTGCAAGTGTCTCCGTTAGGAGACAAATATTGTAGCGCAGGGCGACAGCCCTGGGAAGGGTAAACGTCGTTTTTTAGGGTGATGGAGCGTAGGCCAGCCGGAGCGTTCGATAATGCCAACCGTGGTGTAGAACGCTACGCTGTCGCTCGCTCCAATACCACGGATGATTACAACGCACATACCCGGGGTTACGCTGTCGCTCCACCCCGGGCTACATTCTTGAATCGCTACGCGATTCTCCTCCATAGCGACGGCTTATTTAAACGGCTGTCCTTGCCCGGATTTGGTTGACTGTTGTTGGGGGTTAGACCATATTAGTTGAC
>CANRZQ010000193.1 GCA_947644475.1 uncultured Muribaculaceae bacterium | reverse complement strand
GAGCCATAGCGGCATTATTAATTTCCGTGTGTCCTTTCGCCGGGGCGCAGACCGTGGCCGAGCAACCCGATTCCGTGGCTGCCGGAAGCATAGTCGAGGCCATCAACAGCCGCGAGGGAGGCACAGTGTCGGTGATTCAGCCCGAAGGGCTGGATGCGCGCATGAAAGCGTCGGAACATGGCGCGGAGACCGGAGCCTCGGAGCAGCCGGCATCCGGCCGCCAGTCGACTCGCCGGGCAGGCTATCGCGTGCAGGTGTATTCCGACAATAATGTAACCACCGCGAAAGCAAATGCCGAGTATCGCCGCAGGGTAATCCAGCAGCGCATGGGCGGAGTACGGGCCTACATATCATTTGAATCGCCCTATTGGCGCGTGCGTGTCGGCGACTATCGCTCACAGGCCGAGGCACAGGCCGCCATGCAGGAGATACAAAGCGCATTTCCGGCCTTTGCCGGCGACTGCCGCATTGTGCGTGAGCGCATCAACAACTAAAATATAAATCGAACAACAGTGACCTCCCAGGATACAATAAACCAACTTGCCGACCATTACAGGGAAATACTCCGTCTTATCGGCGAGGATCCCGACCGTGAAGGCCTGGTCAAAACTCCTGTGCGTGCCGCCAAGGCTTTATATTATATCACGCAAGGCTACCGTGAATCGGCTGCCGACGTGCTCCGTCAGGCAATTTTCGAGTATTCCGGCTCCAAGATTGTGATTGTAAAAGACATCGAGTTCTACTCGATGTGCGAGCATCATATTCTGCCTTTCTTCGGCAAGGTTACTGTCGGCTATATCCCCGACGGCGAGATGATAGGCCTTAGCAAACTTGCCAGGCTTGTAAATGTGTATGCCCGGCGCCTGCAAGTGCAGGAACGTCTCACGGCGCAGATTGCGGCCGAACTCACGGCCAATCTTCGCACGCGCGGAGTGATTGTGACATGCACCGCTGAGCACCTGTGCATGAAGATGCGCGGGGTTGAGAAGCAGGATTCGTCCACCACGACAGTCGACTATACCGGCGACTTTGCTTCCGACGCGTCGCTTCGCGCCGAATTTTTCTCCAACCTCAACCTTTAAGAAAAAAATAATCACAGGCCGTAGCCTGTGATATATTCATTAGGGACACAATCCTCCGGATAGTGTCCCTGCATACTATATGTTAGCGCAGGGCGATTACTTCGATTTCAACAAGCACGTCCTTGGGCAGGGTGCGCACGGCCACGGCCGAGCGGGCGGGGTAGGGGGCGTTGAAGGCTGCGGCATACACTTCGTTCATTGGCGCAAAATTGGCCATGTCGGAAAGGAATACGGTGGTTTTCACCACATTGTCCATGGTAAGGCCGGCTTCGGCGAGGATAGCCTTTACGTTTGCGAGCGACTGGCGGGTCTGCTCGGTGATGCCTTCGGGAATTTCGCCGGTGGCGGGATTGATGGGAATTTGGCCGGATGCGTAGACGAAAGAGCCGGTGTCGATGGCCTGGCTGTAAGGACCGATGGCTCCGGGAGCGGCAGTGGTTGCAATTACTTTTTTCATGATTGTTTATTTTTATGTTTTGGCCAACTGACCGGAATCATTTTGGCCGTGAGTATAGTCGATTTCGAGGTCTTTAAGAAGTATTTTTGAATATACGGAGTCGACAGTCTTGTCCATATCCTCAATGGTGGCGACCACGCCTGGGAAATTGGTGCGGAATTCGGGTATGAAGCCCGTCATGCCAAAAGTGCGCACGCGTGTGCGCAGGTCGGCCACAGTTATAGTGTCGGGATTGAGGGCCGGGGCGTAGGCATATTGCTGGCTCTG
This sequence comes from uncultured Muribaculaceae bacterium, assembly GCA_947644475.1. Taxonomy (GTDB): domain Bacteria; phylum Bacteroidota; class Bacteroidia; order Bacteroidales; family Muribaculaceae; genus CAG-873. The sequence continues at coordinate 3,678 of CANRZQ010000193.1, read as the reverse complement.
CCGGTCGACAACCACGCGCGACACCACGCCCACGCGCATAAGAAGGTCGATGATGTCTGTGACAAGGCGCGACGGAAATCCGTAAGTGCGTACAATCCAGTCGGCCTCCACAGCCGGACGGTTGGAAGAGAATTCCTTCACAATCACGGCAGCCACGGCTAAAGTGACCTTTTCCTTATACCGGACAGAGATGGCGTTGATCTGGTCGGAGAAAGAGAACCGGAAGATATTTTGCGACGCATAGCATATCAGGGCGCCCGAAAGGCATATCACCCACACCAGTTGCAGCCATATCAAAAGCAGCGGCAGGAACGAGAACGAACCGTATATGGCATTATATTTCGAGACATATAACTGTCCTGACACGAAAAGCCATTGCAGAATCATAAATGCCGTGCCTGTGAACACTCCGGCAATAAGCGCGTTGTAGAACCGCACTTTTGTGTTGGGGATAAGCATGAACACGGCAGTGAAGAAGAACCATGTGAATACGTATGAGCCGATTTCAAAGGCCGCGGTGATGAGGGGAGTCATGAACGAGAAATCGAAAATCGTGTTTATGGTCGAACTCACAAGAATCGACAGGCCCGACCCGCATATCATGAGGATGGGCAGAATGAGGAACATGGCCGTATAGTCGGTAATCTTGCGCCATATCGAGCGGCCTTCCTTTACATTCCATATAAGGTTGAAGGCATTCTCGACGTTGCTCATAAGTGAAATCAAGGTCCAGAGCAAGAACACAATGCCTACTCCGACGAATATCCCTTCCGAAGCCTGGTTGAGGTAAGAGTCGACAAACACCATTGCTTGCTCCACGGCAGTCTTGTGGCCGGGGAAAAGCCTGTAAAGTTCATTGGTGAGCACAGCCTGCGAGCCAAAACCGCGGCCTATGGCCACAAGCAGGGCCAGGGCCGGCACCAGGGCGAGCATCGTGCGGTAAGTCATGGCGCATGCCTGCGACTGGATGTCGGTCGACAGAAACGACTTCACGGTGATGTTAAGCGTCTTCACCACACTCACCCACCATTTCTTGCGGCTGTCGAGCCACACGCCATGGGCACAGTACTCCCACAGGCCAATGGCGCGATTTTTGAGGCGGGCGAGCCGAGATGTCGTTGCTTTCGTATTCATAATACAAAATTAACACACGAAAACGTAAAAAAGAAACATCAGCGTATTATTTTTTTTCGATAAGAGAAAAGGAAAGTGTTATATGAAAAAATTCGTTAAAAAATTTGCAAACTTCGGAATTATCCCTTTACTTCGCGTAAATAAACAACAATCCCGCCTAAACGGCCCCAAATAAAGCAAACATGATTTTTAACTTTCGCATAGTATCTGATGAAGTTGCCAACTTCAAGCGAGAAATAAGCATTGACGCATCCGCCACATTCCTTGAATTGAAGAATGCCATATGTGATTCTGTCAATTTCGACAAAGGTCAGATGTCTTCGTTCTTCATTTGCTCCGACAGCTGGGAGAAGCTGAAAGAAATAACGTTTGAGGATATGATGAACGATTCCGACGAGGAAGTTCTTATTATGGATGAATGTGAACTCGGCGACTATCTCGAGGACGAGGGCCAGAAACTTTTGTTCGTCTTCGACTACATGACCGACCGATGCCTCTTTATGGAACTTCGTGATGTCGTGACCGGAAAAACCCTTCAAGACCCGATATGCACGCTTGCCGCAGGCACTCCTCCTTCGCAGAATATCGACCTTGACGAATTTACCCGCTCGCTCGACGACAAGACTGCCACAGCCGCTGCGGCCGCCGCAATTTCAATCGATGACATGGACGACGATTTCTACGGCTCGGATGACTATTCCGACGACGAGCTCGAAGCCGGCGGATACAGCGATTTCGACTTTGATAATTAATAATAATGGTTTTCTCGAAAGATACATATATTATGCGCCGGCGCCGGCTTATGGACAGGCTCGGCCATGGCGTTGCCGTGATTTTCGGCAACAATAACTCTCCAATCAACTACCCTTCCAACGCCTACCATTTCCGTCAGGACAGCACGATGATGTACTACACCGGGCTCGACCGCGACGGGCTGGCTCTTGTCCTTGACTGCGACAACCGCCGGGAAATACTTTTTGGCGACGACATCGACCTCGACGATATTGTGTGGATGGGCTTCACCCCTTCTGTTGCCGTCCTGGCCGAAAGCACAGGCATAGAGTATTCCGAACCGATGGCTGACATCGCGCGATACCTTAATCCGGGCATAGCCAACGGCACCACAAGAATTCTCCCGCCGTATCGTTACGATAATATCCTGATGCTTGTAGAGGCAACAGGGCTTACTTCGAAGCAGATTCGTGAGAAAGCCTCGGTAGAATTTATAAAAGCCGTTGTTGACCAGCGTGCGGTGAAGACAGCCGATGAGATAGCGCAGATTGAGAAAGCATGTGAAATAGGCCACGAGATGCACATCACAGCCATGCGCATGTGCCGTCCGGGTGTGACCGAGCGCGAGATAGCCGGTGCTATCGAGGGCATATCGCTGTCGAAAGGCGGCGGATTCTCATTCCTGCCGATAGTATCCACCCACGGCGAGATACAGCACGGATTCCCGAAATCCGAACCGATGGAAGCAGGAAGATTGCTGCTTGTCGATGCCGGTGCGGAGACCCTTAGCTGCTATTGCTCCGACAATACGCGCGTCACCCCTGTGAACGGACGATTCGACACACGTCAGCGCGAGATATATTCCATCGTGCTTGCCGCACACGACCGTGTGGCCGAAATTGCCCGTCCCGGCCTGAAATGGCGCGACGCCCATTTCGAGGCAGCCCGCGTAATCACGGAAGGAATGAAAGACCTTGGCATTTTCCACGGAGATACAGAGGAAATTCTTAGCGCGGGTGCGCATGCCATCGTATTTGTCCACGGACTTGGCCATATGATGGGCATGGACGTGCACGACATGGAAGGGCTTGGCCAGGTATATGTGGGATTCGACGACGAGGTGCGTCCGCAACTTGACCAGTTCGGCACCAACTTCCTGCGCTGCGGACGCCGCTTGCAGCCGGGATTTGTAATGACCGACGAGCCCGGCATATATTTCATCCCGCATCTTATCGACGCATGGCGTGCCGACGGAAAGTTTACTGAGTTTATCAATTACGATAAACTCGAAACCTACAAGGATTTCGGCGGCATCCGTCTTGAAGACGACCTGCTTGTCACCGACAGCGGCTGCCGCTATCTCGGCCCGCACATCCCAATCACAATCGACGAGGTGGAAGCAGTGGCCGGTACTATGTAACGACAGATTCATAAACATATAAAAAGAGCCGTATCAATCCTTTTGGAATAAAGATACGGCTCTTTTTATGCGAATAAGGCTTCGTTTGCAGTAAGGCGGTGTGCAAAAATGTCAAATAGTAGGGACGTACGGCCCGTGCGTTCGTAGATGAACGGTTGAATATCAAATAAATACGCTATGAAGAAGCGCGTATGCGCTTCAAGAAAGTAGCCGGGGGTGGAGCGGAAGCGCAACCCCCGGTAATGCGAATTGGATATATCCATGGCATTGGAGCGGTTTGTAGGGGCGTGATAAATCACGCCCTAATCGATATCAAAAAATGCTGGTGCGATTTATCGCGTCCCAATGCTGTTTACTTAAGCGCTAAAATTAATAAGCGGACATAACCACTT
>CANRZQ010000192.1 GCA_947644475.1 uncultured Muribaculaceae bacterium | reverse complement strand
GGAGCAGGGAGTCGCATTGCGTGTAGTTGCGCGCGCCCTCGGCACCCGGGGCCACAGACACGAGTCCGCGGTAACTGTTCTGGGAGTGTCCGGCCGAGATGCCTTTCGACACGATGGTAGAGCGTGTGCGACGGCCGAGATGTATCATTTTTGTGCCGGTGTCGGCCTGCTGGCGGTTGTTGGTCACGGCCACGGAATAGAATTCGCCCACCGATTCGTCGCCGGCGAGGATGCATCCGGGATATTTCCATGTGATTGCCGAGCCGGTCTCGACCTGGGTCCATGAAATCTTGGAGCGGAAGCCGCGGCACAGGCCGCGTTTGGTAACGAAGTTGTAGACGCCGCCGCGGCCTTCCTTGTCGCCGGCATACCAGTTCTGCACGGTGGAATATTTTACTTCGGCGCGTTCCTCAACCACTATTTCCACTATGGCGGCGTGGAGTTGGTTTTCGTCGCGCATAGGGGCTGTGCAGCCTTCGAGATATGAGACGTAGGAGTCGTCGTCGGCCACGATGAGCGTGCGCTCGAACTGGCCCGTTCCGGCGGCGTTGATGCGGAAATAGGTCGACAGTTCCATCGGGCATCTAACGCCTTTGGGGATGTAGACAAACGAGCCGTCGGAAAACACCGCCGAGTTGAGGGCGGCAAAGAAATTGTCGGTATAGGGCACCACCTTGCCGAGATATTTGCGCACAAGGTCGGGATAGTCGCGCACGGCCTCTGAGAACGAGCAGAATATGATGCCGAGTTCGGCGAGTTTCTCGCGGTGGGTGGTTTTCACCGACACGGAGTCCATGACGGCGTCGACGGCAACGCCCGAGAGTTTCTTCTGCTCCTCGAGCGAGATGCCGAGTTTGTTGAATGTGTCGATAAGTTCGGGGTCGACCTCATCGAGGCTCTTGGGAGAGTCTTTCTTCTTTACCGGTGCGGCGTAGTAGCTGATGGCCTGGTAGTCGATGGGCGGAATGTCGAGATGAGCCCAGTCGGGCATCTTCATGGTGAGCCATTTGCGGTAGGCTTTCAGGCGGAATTCGAGCAGCCATTCGGGTTCGCCTTTTTTTGCAGAGATGAGGCGTATCACATCTTCCGACAGCCCCGGAGGGACGATGTCGGTGTCGATGTCGGTCACAAATCCGTATTTGTATTCGCCCGAAGTGGCATCGGCCAGAATTTCGCCGCTGTCGTCTTTGCCGGGCATCTTATCTTCAATCATAATATTTATATCTTTACAGGATTCGTTTAATCCCATAATATCGAACAAAAATAAACGGTCAATGGTTGCCGGTGACGGCATTGCCGACGCCTTGCAGGAACTCCCGGGCTGTCTCGGAGCCAATCACGGTGGGTGCGAGCGTGAGCAGACGCTGTTTCCAAATCTCGCCGTCGGCCGGAGCACTATCGGGCATCACGGCCACCCACAGGTTGTAGGCCAGCGAGCACACAAGCAGCCATTCGAGCACCTTGAACAAGGCGCCCGCTAAGCGGTCGATTATGCCTAAGCAGAGGCCGTGGATGATGCTCCGGGCCAGGCGAGCCACCAGCACCATCACAAGATATGCCACGATGGCCACCGCAGCATATGCGAAGATATAGTACATGGCCGCCTCGGAGGCTCCGGAGGCCGAACTGCTCCAATACTCGGCAAGTTGCGGCCCGAAAATGCGGCAGGCTATAATTGCCGCGATAATGCCTGCGAGCGAGCCAATCTGCTTTACGAGGCCGCTGCGAAAACCGAGCAGGGCCGCGCCGACCGTCACTATCAGCAGGAATATTTCAAAGGGAGACATACAGGGTTGGGGTATAGAAACGTGAGAGATTGATTTTTCGGCAAAATTAGCATTTTTCCCCGAAAAAAGCAAAAATTAATATGAGCCGGAGGGGTCGAGGTCGCGGGCATTGATGAAGTAGCGGCCATCGTGCAGGGGAGTCACTATATGCTCGCGGCCGTCGACGGTTATGGAATACCGGCCGGAGGAGTCGCGCAGAGGGGCGGCTCCCTCGGGGATGCTGTCGGCATATGTGCCGCCGCCTTCGGGGATGAATGTGGCCGGGAAAATGGAGCCGGCGGCCACGGGTTCTTTGGGCGAGTAGAAACATCCGAACGGCCTGGGGTCGGTGAGGCCCGGATAGTGGGATGTGACAGTGGAGAGGAGGTAGAAATCGTCGGTGTCGGGCACTCCGCGTGTCTTGCGCAGCACATGCCAGGGCAGGTCGGGCTCGTTGTGGTAGGGGAGCGTAATCTCTTTAGAGGGGTCGGCGGCATATCTCGACAGGGCCTCCGACAGTTCGGCGTTCATCTTAGTCTGGTAAAAGCAGAACGAACCGAAGTGGAACGCCAGCGCGCATATCAGCGCGGTTGAGGCAGCGGCCGCCGCAATGCGGGTTACGGCACCGGCTTTCGGGCGAAGCCACCATCCGAACGCAAGGAGGGCATACACCTGTGCGAAAAAACCACTGCGCCAGAGTATGCCTCCGGCTGCCACGATGCACATAGAGGCGCAAGTGGCGAGGAAAAACACGCAGAACGGCTCGCGCATGAGCGTCTTGACCTTTTCGGGACGCGCCATCCAAAGCACGGCCACGGCCACGACGAGCGCGCAGCCTATCCAGCAACTTTTCATCACAAGGCCCAGTGGCGTGTCGTCGGGAATCTTGTCCTGGAAAATGCGTCGCCACATCGCAGGCGACAGCATGCCCATGAGGGCGCCGACGCAGAACGCCATAATCATGTGGCGGCGCATCGGGCTTATCGTCGGCCAGCCCTTCACCCATATGGCATAGATGAGGAGTGCTCCGGCAAGGGGAAGCCCGGCGGCCTCGTGCATCCATCCGGCGAAAACGGCGAATAAAACCAAAGCCCATCGCAGGGCCTTATTGCTCGCATACTCATATTTATATAAGGCCACGAGGAACAGGAGCACCGCCACCGTGGTCCAGAGATAATTGAGGGCTACGATGAAGAGCATGAACACGTCCCACCACGGAAATGTGAACGCCACGACGGCCATTACGGCAAGCCGCGCCGTGAGCGTGCGCCTGCCCCATGGAAGGATGCGGGCCATAAGATAGTAGAACGCGGCGTAGGCCGCCCCGTTCACGAGGCATAATATCCATTGCGGAAGAAGATGGTAGAAAATCGGGCTTATAAGGTTGGCCATGCGTCCGTTTGTCGACAGGATATGCCTGCCGGCCCAAAGGGGATATTCCCAAAGGTGACGGATTGAGGCGGACATCCCCGAATAGTATCCAATGTCGTCGCCGATAAACGACATGCCGGCTCCGAGCCATGCGTACACAAGTCCTATGGCCGCGGCCACGGCAGCCAGTATCCGGTTCTGATATTTAAGGGAGTTTTGCAAGATATTACGGATGTTATATATAATTGACAATAATGTCTTATTAGCCGGTAGTCATGTCTTCGGATAATAATTGTTGTAGTTCATTTATGTCAGGCAACGTCCTCCGTAAATTTTCCGGCATTTCTTGTGCTGTGCGATATGTGGCGACACCCATTGGCTTGTCATAGTCTCTAACCATGATTTCAACGAATTGTCGGTTGGCGTCCTGACATAAAATGATTCCGATAGATGGATTTTCGTGAGATTTCTTTTCCACCATATCGTAGGCAGTGAGATAGCCGCTCAACTGTCCAAGATAATTGGTCCTGAATTTTCCGCGTTTTAGTTCTATTATGACGCTTGCATTCAATTCACGATTAAAGAATACCAAATCCGCATACATCTCTTCTCCCGCTACAATCAGACGATGCTGGCTGTCGATGAAGGCAAAATCATTACCGAATTTGAGTATGAATTGTTTGATGTTCGTTACGATTTGATTTTCGATAACTTTCTCATTCCAGTCCTGCTCCCGTTCGCCGACATTTTCGAGATTCACCATTTCAAGCATATATTCATCCTTGAATGCCATTATTGCTTTTGACGCATAGGCGGTTTCGGGAAGGACTCGGGTGAAATTGCTTGGCATAATACCTTGTCTGGCATATATTCCCTCTTTGATGTAATTCTTGAGAGTGGAGAGCGACCATGCGCTTTGAGCAGCAGAATGGATATAGAATAATCGCTCGGCCAGGTCTTTCGATCGAGTGAGTATCTCAATGTGATGAGAGAAACTTATTTTTAAGAAATCTTCCCAAGAAAATGAAACATCGGCAGGATGAAGCAGCAGGTTTAGCAGCAGATGTTCATCGATGTTTAAATCGTCCAACACTGTTGGACGATTTAAACAGGAAGATGTCTCTGAATGTGTATCTTTTAGACACTTGGGCGAAGATATCAGCGCACTCCATTCTTCATAAAAAATGCGCATCCGTTTCAAACCGGATTCAGAAAAGCCTCTCAAGCCGGGCAATTCTTTTTGGAGAAGAACAGAAATAGATGTCAATGCGCCGGTACCCCAAAAATGAGTTCGTGAATTTTCTGAAACGAACTTCCCGACACCGAAATAGAGAGACAAAGTCTCTCTGTTAACGGTCGCTACGCTGCGATAGCGGCTCCGTTCAATAGCGTGTTTGATTTCGTCTGCCGCCTTTGCGTATTTTATCAGGTCGGATGAATATGATTGTACCATTAAGTATTGGGACGTTAGCGGAAGGTGTAGGTGATGTAGGCGGTGGCTGATTCGGGGGCTTCGGCGGGGCGGGGATGGGTGAAGCGGCGCGATTTCACTTCGGCCACGCAGGCGGCGCGCACGGCGGCGTCGGTGGCTGCCGGAGCGTTGCCTCCGTCGAAACGCACGGATGTGACGCGGCCGTCGCGGTCGATTTTCACCACGAGTTTCACGCTTCCTGTCACGGTGCTTGGCACGGGGGAATAGGCGGGAAGACGCCATCCGCCGCCCACGGTGCCTGTGCCGCGGCCCGAGAGGTTGCCTTGCCGGGCTTTTCCGTCGGCGCGCCCGGCGTTGTCTTTGTCGGCGGTGCCGTTCTTGGTGTTATGCTTGCCCGATGCCGATGCGAAGGCGTTGCTCACCTGATTGTTGGCCTCGCGTTTCACCGCTTCTTCTTTGGCTTTTTTCTTGTCGACCTCCGGGCCGGCTTTTTTCTTTTTGTCTTCTTCCTTTTTCTTTTTTACCTTCACTTCCGACGGGGCCTTTGCCGCAACGGGAGGCTCGGCCACTCCGGCCTCGCCGGCATCTTTTGTGTCGGTTCCGGATTCGGGAGCGGGCTGCGACTGCGCGTCGGAGTTCTCGGGCAGTTGAGCCGACGCCGGCGTGTTGTCGGCCTGCTGTGGAAGCGGCGACGGCTCGAGCAGGTCGACAAATTCCTCTTCCTCGAGCATTATTTCGGCTTTTGCCAGAGGCTCGGGCTTTTCTTCGGGCATGGCAAGGCGCCACACGGTCATAGCCATGACGAGCAGCAGGGCTATCACGGCGGTGGCTGCGGCAGCCACTATGCGAGGTGTGCGCGAATTGTCCAATTTACTTGATTATGGGAGTTTGTGAATCTGGGTCGGCGGCGGGAACGGCTACAACG
>CANRZQ010000191.1 GCA_947644475.1 uncultured Muribaculaceae bacterium | reverse complement strand
ACTTGCATGTATGCTTGCGACGGCGTCGGGCCTTACAGCCCTGGCCGACGCTCCGCGGCAGGTGCAGGGCATCCCTCACGAAAAGGGAGGATGCGCTGTGCGTAAGGCTCCGAAGTCGCGCGTCGATTATATCGACTGGGTAAACTGGGATGAAATCCAGAATTGGGCCGGCGACCCCAACGGTGAGAAAAAGACGGCTCTCGTGATTGATTTTCAAGATGGCAAGGATGAACGCGCTCTTGTGTATGGCTACCGCTGGAATGGAAAAGCCACGGGCGAGGACCTTATCCGCGCCATCGCTTCGCAAAGTTCCGCGCTCACGGTCATGATTCAGTATACGGGCACCATGGGGTCGACACTCAATGCTATCGGCATCAGTGCCGGGCGGGAGGAAGTCGACTACCTTAAATACGACTTCGACCGCGCCGCCATAGGTGGCGAAGTGTCGTTCGGATATTTCGAGCCCAATACAACGATGGGGCAGGAGGCCGCTCCCGGTTTCGAGGCCGAGCAGATGTGTGCCGACGCTATCGAACGTGCCAAAGAAACAGGCATCATCGAGCATCCGCTCAACGCCTTTCTTTACGGATATCCGGCCTACGACTACGATTATTGGCAACTTGAAGAAGGATATGCCGATGCTACCGAGTACCGGTGGCAATCCGGATGGTATGAAGGGTATTGGAGTTATTGGCACGGCCCCAACGACTATGACTTTCTCTCATATTCCGGCCTTGGCATGTCGAGCACCGAACTTGTCGACGGATTTGTGCAGGCATGGAAATACACACCCCTTAACGGAAATGAAGGGTTCGGAACCACAGGCGGCGAATTAGCCTATGATCTTGATTACTACATTGAGGATTATTCGGAGGAAATGCACGAGGCACCTGCTGTGGTGCAGCCTGTCGACCAGGATAAGGTCGATTTCTGGGTTGGAGATGGCGAAAAATCAGCCACAGTTGTATTCCAGTTCAACGACGGCAAAGGCCCGGAAAACCTTGTCTACGGTTATCGCTGGAGCGGTGGATGGGACGATAATCTTCAAACCGTGATTGCGAATATTGCCAAAGCCGACCCCCGTCTTTCGGTGGAGGGAAGCGGCCGGAACCGCAAGATAGAATTTGACTCCGACTGCAACGGCTCATTTGGCGACAAGACCGACCACACAGGCCTCGATGGCGAGTGGCAATGCTATGTGAAGCGCACAATCGACGACAAGTTCAGCCGTGTTAGCGACCAGCGCTGGCTCAACCCGAATGCCGTGATGATAGTGTCGTGCCGCCACGACGATGCCGCGGAGGTCTCGCTCCCATATCTGCTTTACCGTCCGGCCCTCGATTCCGACCGGATTATTACCATACCGGATGAAATTACATATGCCCTTGCCGATGAGGCATTTGTAGTGCCGATGTTCATACAGTATCCCGAGGGTGGCAAGGTGAGCACTGGTTTTACATGGACCAGACCCTCTGTTATTTCAGCTATGCCCACGACAAATTTCATGGGTAAAGTCACCGCATATAAAAACTTCACAGCGCAGACGGCTACATTGAAAGTGCGAGGCTCTTATACTGCTCCGGGAGAGACAAAAGCCTCATATCTCTACTCCAACGATTGCTCAGTTGAGTTTAAAGACCCTGTGCGTCCGGTCACGGCAATGAGTTTTGAATTCCCGGAAAAGGAATCAGGCCTTGCGCAGGCTGTTGAAAACAACCTTGTCTTCACTCCGGCCGACGCGACTTATACAAAGGTTACATTGAAGTCGTCGAATATACGTGTGGCGTCGGTAAACAACTCCACGCTTAAAGCATCTACGACACGTACGGGCGGCGAGGCTGTTATTACCGCCACATATGACTATGACAATAGCATCACTGCCGAGTACAATCTGTCGTCGGCATTGGTCAATCCCGTGACCGACGTTACATTCGACTGTGTAGATGAGGATGGATATATCACCCTCACACCCAAGGAGATGGCAGGGCTTATTGCGCATGTCGTGCCCGAAAACGCCGATATCCCCCAGGTGGAAATCGCGGTGAGCGGTAACGGCTCGACGAAGGATGATTATATCGCAACGGCGTATAAGGTGCAATACTGGGACGAAAACGGCACCAACACCCCGTTTTTTGAATTGTCGGGCCACCGTGTAGGCGAATGTATGATTACCGTGAAATCGAGCGACGGATCCGGTTTTGTCAAGGAAATCCCCGTGCGTGTCGTCGACCGCGACCGTGAGACGGAAATCGACTATACCTCGGGCACCATCATGCTCAACGAGGAATGGTACGGCCACACCAATGGTGGCATGAATTATTATACGCCCGACTATGATGTTGTGTACCAGGCATATGAACGTGAGAATCCTGGCATGTCGTTTGGCTGCACCTCGCAATTTGGATTGATTTACGGCGACAGGCTCATCGTAAGTTCCAAGCAGGCCGTCGACGGAGGCGACCCGCTTCCCGGCGGTGGACGTCTTGTGGTGGCTGACGCCCGCACATTCAAGCGTCTTGGCTCAATCGACGATTTGATATGGGGAGACGAGACCCGCAGCGGCGACGGACGCGCGCTTTGCGGAGCCGGACCGGGCCGCATCTACATGGGCACCCATTCAGGCATTTACATCGTCGACATCGAGTCGATGAAGATTCTCGGCAAGGTGGGCAGCGAAATCCTCGACGGCGACGACGACGGCAAGCCGAATACCGATCCTTCGGGCAGCCTTTACAACGGGCAGGTTGGCGACATGGTGCTTGCCGGCACACATGTGTTTGTAATCCAGCAGGACACCGGCGTGTTCATCATCGACACAGCCACCGACAATATAGTAAAGTCGATAAGCGACAAGAATGTGCAAGGCATCACGCAGGGCAGCGACGGCAACGTATGGTATGCCACAATAGATGGCAAGCAATCCAATTTTGTGTGTCTCGATTTCAAGACATTTGAGGAAGTCGACCGTATTGCCGTTCCGGCTGAGATTGGCACTGTTTCCTGCGGATGGGGCGCATGGCGCACCACCCAGTTCACGGCATCGAAGAAGTCGCCTTACCTGTTTTTTGCTCCCGGTGCGTCTATCTCCAACGGCGGCAGCGGTGTATATTACAGTTGCAATACCGAAACCGGAGAGATTAAAAAGATTATTGACATTACAGGCCTCGACGCATACACCCCTGGATTCAAGCAGGGCGCTTACGGCACAATCCGCTACGACGACCGCACCGGTGTGCTTATCGTTGGCACCACAGAGATTAAGGCTTCGGGCCATTACCGCTTCAACTGGACGCATTTTGTCGACGCCTCCACCAGTGAGATTGTAAAGACCGTTGCGCTTCGTCCATACTATTGGTTCCAGTCGATGCCCATATTCCCCGATGTGTGCGATCCGGAAATCGACGATGTGCAGATGTTCCTCGAAGACGAGCCTGTAACGATAGCATTCTCCGACGACGACAGCATCGACGCCAATATCGGCGTGACGCTCGAGCCCGAATCGCGTTCAGGCGAGGATGTTGCCGACATTGAAATCGACGGTCACCGCCTCACCGTTACGCCAAAGGCTCTCGGAGCCAAAACCTATCGTTTGACGGTAGAGTCGAACGGACGTATCGTATCGCGCGATTTCACTGTCACTGTTCCTACTGTGTCCGGCATCTCCGACCCGCAGAGCATCTTCGACATATATGCTGAGGGAGGCAATATCGTGGCAGTTGGCCTCGAAGGCGTGAAAGTGTCGGTATGTGACGCATCCGGCCGCATGGTCGATTCGTTCGTGCCCGATTCCGTGCATTACATCCGCCGGGCCGCATATCCGGCCGGTGTCTATATCGTGACAATGAGCAACGGTAAATCCCGCAAACTTATAATTAAATGATTCGCAGACTCTTTTCATTAATTGCAATGTCTGTTGCGGCGGCTTCGGCCGTCGCGGCTGACATTGACTATACCACAGGCGTTATATTCATCAACGAGGACTGGTATGGCCATCAAAACTCTACCGTAAACTATCTTCTGCCCGACGACCCCGACGGTGAATACTGGAATTACCGAGTGATTCAGACTGAGAACCCCGGAGTGGAACTCGGCTGCACCAACCAGTACGGCGCCATCTGGGACGGCCGGCTGTATATGATTGCCAAGCAGGAGAAAGACCCGGGAGCGACAATCGTTGGCGGACGCATCACCGTGGCCGACGCCAAAACCATGAAAGTGATAAAGCAGTTGCAACTCATCGACCCCTCGGGCGCGCAATGCGACGGGCGTGCTTTCGTGGGCGTGACCGATAAGAAAGGCTATGTGTCGTCGAGCAACGGCATGTGGATTCTCAACCTCGAGACGCTCGAGATTGAGGGGCAGGTGAAAGGCTCGGCCAACCCCAACGCCGGAGGCGATAACGACAAGCCGAATTCCGACCCCACGAGTTCGCTGTATTTCGGCCAGACAGGCACGATGATTCTTGCCGAGGGCAAGGTGTTTGCCGTGCATCAGCAGTACGGACTGCTGGTTGTCGACCCCGAGAAAGACGAGGTGGTGGAAACGCTCACGATGGATATAGTCGACGACGCTATCGAGGCCGATACCGGCACTCGCCCCCGCCGCACTTCCGGCATTGGCTCCACAATAGTCCGCAGCAAAGACGGCTATCTCTGGCACAGCGCGGCCAAGAATGTGCAGGGCACGGGAGCGGCAGTGCCATATATAGTGCGTGTCGACCCCCGCACGCTCGAGCGCAAGGTTATTGCGATAGAAGGCGACGATATATTCCCTCCGGCAAACTCGTGGTATGCCTGGACGCCCGACCCGTTCTGCGCGTCGGCAGTCACCAACCGCCTGTACTGGTGCGGAGGGCAGACCAGCTGGTTTACCAACTTTCGTGTTTTCCGCTACGACATCGACACAGGCAATATTGAAAAACTCATCGATTTCAGCGAGCAGGAAGGCGACTGGCATGTATATGGCTGCTCGCTTGGCATCCATCCCGAGACTGACGAACTTTATGCCTCACTCTTCCATAAGTTTGTCGACCCTACCTACGTAACACGTCGATTCGACGCCGACGGCAACATGCTTAAAGACTATCCGATGATTCAAAACTACTGGTTTCCGTCGCTTCCTGTATTTCCGCAGGCAGCAGGGGAGTCTGCCGGAGTTGGCGATGTCGCGGCCGATGAATCGGGCCCGATAGAGTATTTCGACCTCTATGGCCGCAGCCTTGGCTCCGACCCGCAAGGATATCGCGGTATCGTGATACGGCGCACAGGCTCACGTGCCGAGAAGTTGATACTCTAATGTGTAGGAACACAATCCTCCGGATTGTGACGATAAACCACAATCCGGAGGATTGTGTTCCTGCTGTCTTGCCGGAAAAAGACGGTTGAGGGGCCGGAATAAAAATAATTTGTAAAAATTAGTGAAAAAATTTGGTAGTTTCGAAAAAAGGTTATAACTTTGCACTCGCAAACCAAGGAATGGCTCGCTAGCTCAACTGAATAGAGCATCTGACTACGGATCAGAAGGTTACAGGT
>CANRZQ010000190.1 GCA_947644475.1 uncultured Muribaculaceae bacterium | reverse complement strand
GTTTATAATTGATTGGATTATTATGTCTGTTTTATATTCTTTTCTTAAATATCGGGAAGGGACACACCGGGAAGGTCGACATGAAGGTCGCGGGCGTGGGACAGTTCGGTCGATGTCTCGCCGAGCCATCCGCAGTACTGGTTAAGGCCTGTATACACCCTGATAAAGTCGGCGCCGGGCAGACTTACCGGACGCCCCGCGGCATCTACGGCGTTTCCTATGTCGAAAGAGTTAAGTTCCGGATAATCGTTGGGATGATTGTCGACATATCCCCAGTCGAATGCATAGAGCACGTAGTAACGGCCCGTTCCCGACAGGTCCACGCCATTGGGCGGCAGGCAGGTGCCTGTAAATGTGAGTTCGTCGGCATCGGTCCATTGCGGCCAGTAACTTTGGCTGTGAAATATATTTTTAGCGACAAACCCCGACTTGCCCTGCGAATCTGTCCACGGAATATATTCCAGGTCGTCGAGAAATCCGTCTTCGTCTTCGACAGGGATGTGAGCCGGGTCGGGACGGCGATATGTTATCGCATAGCCATGCAAAGTGTGAGGAGCGTGATACTCGCTGCCGGCAAGTTCGTACCAGGGGTCGTCGGGGAGGCCGTTGCAGTTCACGTCGTAACTCACCATCACAATTCCGGGCTCTGCCGAGCCGCCCTTTGCATCGGGGTTTGTGGCCTCGTAGAAACTATTGCCCCATATCCGGAAATCGGCCTCACCCGGCACGTTTATCACCGTGTGATCGAAAGCAAATGTCACATATCCGCCATAACTGCCCAGCGAGATCATTATATCGTTTGTGCCCGATATGCAATCTTCGGCTTTTTGCAGCATGTCGGCATAAGTGTCGCCGGGCTGATACTCCGGCATATCGTTTACAAATTGCCCGGGCGCCGGACAGTACTCATGCACTTTGGCTATATACGGGCTGAACTCCACCTCCTCATGCACTACGGTCACGGTAAAGTCATGGCGGTAAGGCGTGGCCTCGTCGATCACCTCGAATGTAAGGTTGTAGGTACCTTCTTTTTCTTGCAGGAATATACACCGGCGCGCGCGTGAGATTATCTCGTCGGTGCCGTCGGAGCGATGAAGCGTCCAGCGGTATTCTCCGCCTGTATAGGCCGATTCAAGCGGAAGTTTCGTCATACGGTAGATATAATATGTGTCGTCGATGCCGAGGCTCACCATCGGCACCGGGTCGGAGCATCCGGCCAAAGCCGCCGTCAAGCCGGACAAAGCGTAGGTCAAATATCTGAATCTCATCTTGGAAGAAATGTAATGTGAGCCGGAATATCGCCGGTGCGCACGCTCCATTTCCGGCGCCCGTCGTTAGAATAGCAGTGCAGGGTGCCCGACGACACATAGTTTTTGGCATCGGTAACGAATATGTCGCCTGTCTCGGGATGCACGGCTATGCCGTAAGGGATTTTTATGTCTTTCTCGGTGCCGTCGGTGATAAAACTGTCGGACAGCACCTCTTTGGTGCGTATGTCAATCACTCCGTAAGTTATTGTATTTGAAGCCGTGAAGTTATTCCATTCCGTAGCGTAATAGTACATTTTGTCGCCGAAGAAGGCCATATTGGAGCATGCCACGGGAATAGTGTCGGTCACCACCATCTGATTGTAGCCGCGGCGCTTGTCCATCACAAAAAGCCGCGAGGGCACAGCCCCGTAGTCGCCGCGCGAGGTCACCCACAGTTTATTGTACCGGTCCTTTTTCAGGCGGTGGAGATTGATGCCGACGGGTATCTGCTGCACTTGCTTAAAATCAATCATCTGTATCACCGACACGGTATTGTCGTAGTCGGGCACGCGATAGCCTCCCGAGTTAGCGACATACATATAATCGTCGACCACCTCCATTTCTTCGGGCTGATAGCCCACCGACACTTTGCGCGTAACAGCAAACGAGAGCGTGTCCACCTCATACACAGCGCCTTTCGGTGCACCGGGGTCGATAAGCACCGGCCCGACATACGAACTCACATATGCCTTGCCTCTGTAAAAGCGGACATAGCGGCAATTGGGAATGTCGACCTGCCCGAGGCGCACGCCGGTGCGCGCGTCCATAATCTCAACCTTATGGCTGCAATTTACCACAACATAAAGTTTCGAGCCGTAGATGCCTATGTCGTTGCCGACATCGCCAAGTTCCTTGATAACAGTTGGATTACGCTCGGCATAGAAATTGCGGGCATAGAGGCCGGTGAAATAGTCGAAATAGTCCAATGTGCATTTGTTCGACCCCATGTTGCCTTCGTTCACAAGATAGAACCCGCGCACGCCGGTATCGGCCAACGGCTCATCGGGGATAATGTCATACTCCGTCGGCACCACAAGTTCGTCCTCACGACAACTTGTGGCACAGAACAGGAGTGGCAGAAAATATAATATATAGAAAAACTGTCTCATATCTCAACAGACAAAGTTATCCGGAAATTGCGCTTGGGCATAGGATAGTTGATAATCACATCGTAATCCTGGCTTAGAAGATTGTTCACCTCGAGCATCGCGCGGCAACGCGCGTGGCCGAGCGTGAGGTCGCGGCTTATGCTTATGTCGGATGTATACCAGGGCTGGGTGTAGTTGTAGCGGATATTCTCCTGCTGATTGTATCGGCAGCCGACATATATCCAGCTGTAATTAAGGCCCCAGCCACGCCAACAGGCATTCACCACGGCCGACCCGCTGTGGTGCGGTATATAAGGAATCTGGTCGCGGTAATAATTGTCGGCAGGATTGGTCACGTCGATGGCGCGCTGATATGTATATTGGCCGCGCACGGTAAGCGACAAGTCTCTCACCGGATTCAGCGTTACAAGAGCCGACACATCCACGCCCCGTATGTCAACCTTGCCAAGGTTAAGCATAGTCCAGCGAAACTGCTGGCCCTTAGGGTAAGCCACGATTTTATCTTTCACCTTATTATAATACACATCCGCGCTCACACGTATTGCCGACACAAGGCCGCCGCGCCGCGCCACATCGTAAAGCACCCCCGCATTATATTGCGTGACATGCTCGGGCGACAGTTTGGAATTGCCCATATCAGCATAATACAAATCGTTGAACGTGGGCATCCGGAACGATTTCTTAAAAAAAGCGCGTATCGAGAAATCGCGGCTGCGCAGCGGATTGCCGCTAAGATATACAGCCGGAGTAAACACCCTTTTATCAGCCGGAGCCTGCTGCCCGTCGAGACGGTCGTGTACAAACGTTGCCAAGCCGCTGGCCTGAGCCTTGAAACGCCCCAGGTCGAGGTCGGCTGCCGCCGACACAAGATTCGTCACACGGTCGGGCCGTGCAAAGCCATACACATCGGCGTCGAGCGCATTCCACTTAAAGTCATACGCCATGGCCACACTCAGCATATCGGAAAACACAACACGGTTGGCCGACGAGAAATAAAACTCACGCTGGCGATAGAGATTGTCGACCTTCACCTGCTTGTCGTCGTTATTGACATAATGCGTGCGGTAAAACGCATATTTTGCCGTAAGCAGGCCGTTCCACATCCCGGCAAAAAGCGTGCTCTGCCCCTGCACAAACGAGTTGGTGTCCCATATCCGCTCGCCGCGACGCCACACATTATTCACAATCGCGCCGGGCACGCCGCGCTCCGAATTGTAATTATACGCCTTGAAAGTCCAGTCGCCACACGGCATCGTGCCAAATAAATTCATTTCAAGGCGCGTGGCATTAATATCGCCGTTCTGCCTCACAGCCGTGGTGTCATAAGCAAGTTCGCCCGCCGGATTCACACGCCGGTAACGAAACTTATACTTCCCCGACGAATTAAGCCACTCGGCGCTTAGCGACGCGTTCACACGCCCGGAAAGCCGCAGTTCCACAACAGCAGAAGGATTAATCAGATCGAACGAACCGAACCGCAGCGCCCCGCGAGCGTGAAACTGCTCGCCTTCGGCAAACTGCGGCCGGCGCGTACGCATATAAATCTGCCCGGCATTGCCAAAATCGCTCGCCGGTTGCAAAATCTGACTTTTCTGCCCATTGTGCAAAGAGAGAGCCTCCATATTATCAAGCGAAAACTGCCCTAAGTCGATCTGGCCATTCTGAGCATTGCCCAAAGCCACACCGTCATACACCACCCCAGTGTGATTAGTGCCCATCGAGCGGATATTCACCGTCTTTATACCCCCTACCCCTCCATAATCCTTCACCTGCACGCCGGCGAAATAACGCAGCGCGTCGGCCACAGAATTACTGTTCAGACGCTGCAGTTCATCGCCCGAAAGCGTCTGCACCGGAATCACATCCTGCTTTACACTCCGGCCCACAACCACCACCTCCCGAAGATTTATACTGTCGGGCACAGCCCCGTGGGCATACGTGGGAAATAAGGCAAGCAGCGTAAATAAAGATTTTACATAAAAGAATTTCATTCGAAAAGGGCATTGAGAAAGACATAAAAAAATCCCGTCAGAAAGCATATGCTTCAGACGGGAGTATGCCTTGTGTCACAATGCCGCAGCATCGACATGCACAATCAAAAATAATGTCAACAGTTGGGAAATCAGCCCGCAAGCACACGGGCACACGCCACCTGTTGCATCATGACAGCCGCTCTCCCGCGTTCCGTCGCGATATGCGTCAAATGCTCGTCTTCTGACTTATTCCGGATTGAAACGCCTTCTCAGCCTTGCAAGGCCAATGACTTAATGCCTCAAACCATTTTAACCATCCGTAAAAAACAGACAGAGAGGAAATTACAGCAGCGGGAACTGTGCCGGATTCACACCGGGCTTCCGAATTTTGCGTCCCGACAGCACTCTTGCCGTCAGCGCAAACGCTATTGACGTCGCAAAAATACAACAAAAAAATCAAATCACAAATAAAAAAACACCATAAGGCCCAAAAACACCAAAAAAACCCATAAAACGCGCCATAAAACAAAAACTAACAAAAAAAGCCTCCAAAAAACTTGCATAAATAAAAAAAAACGCCTAACTTTGCACCGCAAAACAAGTTTGGTCCTATAGCTCAGTTGGTTAGAGCACCTGACTCATAATCAGGGAGTCCTAGGTTCAAGCCCTAGTGGGACCACGACAGGCGAAAGCAATTTGTGGAAGAATCCTGAAAATCATTGATTTTCGGGATTCTTTGCATTTAGGGGCACAGCGCAGAATTCGGAAGAATGGGGAGTTTCGCGTTGGACTGTCCGTTGGACTTGATTTTCTTCCGGAAATGTCCAACGGTTTGGATGCAAGGCTTTGATTCAGGAGTGGTTGCACACGATTTTCTCATCTTGTCGAAAAACTTATGTTGAACCCTAAATGTTTATTTGACATGCAACAGAGAACATCGACTTTCAGCGTCCTTTTCTTTATCAAGAGAAAGAAGTTGTTGAAGAATGGGGATGCGCCGGTGTATATGCGCGTCACCATTGATGGCCGTTTCCTTGAAATCTCCATGAAACGCGGTGTTAATCCTAAGACGTGGAATGAGAAACGTCAACGCTCCACCGGGCGCGACCACCTGTCGCTCGAACTGAACGACTACCTCGATGACACCCTCGCAA
>CANRZQ010000189.1 GCA_947644475.1 uncultured Muribaculaceae bacterium | reverse complement strand
GTATTTCACGGGAGGAGTGTCGGCCTCGGGGGCGTCCCAGCTGAGCGCCACGATGCCTTTGCGGGCTATGGCCGTGAAGTTGGAGGGGGAGGGCGGGGTGTCGTAGGTGGCGAAGTCGAAGGAGATGGTGCCGTCGGCGTTCTCCAAGATGTTTTCGAGGCCGCAGTAGGAGTAGCGTCCGGAGATGGAGCGTGTGGATGGGATGGTGGTGTCGGAGAAGGCTGTTTTGCCGGTGGAGCCGGGGAAGGGTGCCTCGTCGGAGTCGACCCATCCGTACGACGAGGCGGAGGGGCCGGGGTCGGTGGTGGCTCCGGCGCATACGGTGTAGATGGCCTGGGGGTAGGTGACGTTGAGGGTGTTGGCGTAGATCGACGAGGCGATGAGGTTTTCGTCGACGTGGTATATCAGCATGCCGTGGTGGGTTAGGGCCGAGTCGAATGGGCCTTGCTGCTGGCGGTTCTCGATGATGAAGTATTCGCCGGGCACTTTTGTGTCGAAGCGGCATGCGGCGGGGTTGTCGTGGGCGGCGGCGAGCGACTCTACGTGTTGCGATTCGGCGAGGATGCGTGGCTCGGCCCATCCGAGTTGTATTTTCTGCCACATGTTTGTGCCTGCGGGGCGGTCGCCGAGGTCGCCGTTCCATGCTCCGGAGCCCATGAGGTCCCATTTGCCGGTGCCGGGGAAGGTGCCTCCGGTGCCTTCGTAGTCGGTGTCGTAGAAGTCGGGTGCGCCGAGGTTGTGGCCGAATTCGTGGCACATCACTCCGATTGTCGACATGCCGTCTTTGAGCTGTTCGGGCTGTATGGTGTAGCGTCGCACCTGCACGCCGTCGAATTCCACGCCGTAGAGTGTCGACGAGTGCGACCATATTTCCGATGTCGAGCCCGAGGCCTCGGCTCCGGTGCCCTGGTGTATCACGGCGAGGCCGTCGAGCACGCCGTCGCCGTCGTTGTCGAAGTCGCGCAGGTCAATCTCGGCGTCGAGCAGCGAGAGGGCGTCTACTATCATGTTTGCCGCTCCCTCGGAGCCGTATGAGAATTTTGTGCGGGGGAGTGTCACCCAGCGTGTCACGGTGGTGGTGATGTCGAGCTGGCCGTAGGAGTTCTCGAGGTAGTAGTCGCGGAAACTGCCTATGCCTTTGTAGCCGGGCTGGTTCATGTAGTTGTCGAAATCGCCGCTTGTGTATTTGGGCTCGGTGTCGGAGTAGTTTACCAGGAGCATGAGCAGGCGGCGCTCGCCTTTGGCGGGGAAGGTGCCGTCGACCTGCGTGGCGCGCGAGGCGGCTTTTTTCCGTGCGGCCTCGGGCACGGCGGGGCGCAGGTTTGTCACAGAGCCTTCGGCGCGGGCCTTGCGCACGCTTTCGGCTCCGTTGTAGCGCATCAGGCCGGGCTGCACGCCTTTTTCGGTGGCTTGGGCGAATACCCATCCTTTGTCGGGGTCGGGGAGCAGGGTGAAGCCCTCGGGGGTGGTGGCGTAGTGGAAGAATTCGTCGCCGTGGAGGGTGAGGGGAGCCTCGGTGCCGTCGGGCATGCGGGCCATTATTGTGCCGGGGAGCGCGGGCATGGCATAGGCTCCGGAAGCAAGGGCGAGGGCCGCCAATGTAATCAATGATGGTTTCATTTTTTATGTATTAATGCACAATGCACGATGCACAATGCACAATTGCCATTCGGCGCGTAGCCTAATCGTGCATTGTGCATTGTGCATCGTGCATTGGATAATTATTTAACTGCTTTCACGGTCTGTGTTCCGGCCTGCACCAGGTAGATGCCTGAGGGGAGGCCTGCGATGGCCGCGGAGGGTGCGGCGAAGGATGCCACGCGTGCTCCGGCGATGTTGTAGACGTTTACGGCTGTGCCTTCTTCGAGGCCGCCCACGGTGAGGGTGTCGCCGTCGAAGCGTGCCGACAGGGCGGCGGTGTCGGCGCCGACGCCTGCTATGGCGTTGGTCTCGTCGTAGGAGTTGAGCCAGAGTGTCCAGTAGGGGCTCATGCCGGCAAAGGCGGAGTCGAGGGCGTCGACTGTGGTCCATTTGCCTGTTTCAGCGGAGGAGCCTTCGGGCACGTCGATGGGCTTGACGTAGAGCGTGGATTGGCCGTGGCCGTGGCGCACGACGGAGGTGGCGATGTATGAGCGTCCGAGGGTGGCGTCTTGCGGCACCACTTCCATGCCTTTGTCGAAAATCATGGCTATGTATACGGTGCCTTTCACTTCGGCCGGGGTGTCGAACACGATGTCGTGGTTGGCGGGGGCGTTGCCGCCGAGGCCGGATGAGCCGAGAGCCTCGCCGATGGTGGTGTCGATGCGGGCCAGCTCGTTCGACTCGTCAAGGTTGCCGTTGTCGTCGGCTCCGTAAACCACGAGCGAGAAGGGGCGTGTGCGCTGGTCGTCGTAGTATTCGGTGGTGCCGCGGAATTGGCGGTCGGTCACGTAGAACGAGAGTTGCTTGAGCCTTACGGGGATTTCATCGGAGAGGTCGAAGCGCTGGGCGAGTTCGAAATAGTAGTGGTTGTAGCCGGTGATGAAATCGTAGGGGTCGATGCTGAAAGCCGGGGTCTCGCCGCGCTCGTAGAGGCGGTCGGTGGCAGAGTTGTAGAGGCTGAGTGCCTGGTCGGCCTTGGTGTCCTTGCCTATAAGCTGCACGTTGTAGGTGTGCTGTGTGGTGCGCGAGCCGCGGGGGTTGGTGGCGGTTAGCGAGATGGTGTAGGTGCCGGAGGCGGGGAAGGTGAATTCGGGCTCGGCCTCGGTGGATGTGGCAGGCTCGGCGCCGTCGACGCTCCATTCATAGGATGTGGCGAAGCGGGTCTGGTTCACGATTTTCAGGGGCTGGCCTTCGAAGAGCACGGTCTTGGTGTAGTCGTAGAGCGAGTACATGGCCTTGGCTGCGAAAGCGGGCTCTACGCGGGCAATGAGGCCGGGGGCTGAAATCTGCAGGTCGTCGATGGCCACATATCCGGAGTTGACGGGACCGGAGAGGGCAAACGAGAAGCAGTAGGGGCCGGAAGCCTCGGGAGTGAATGTGTGGGAGCACTGCACCCATCCGTCGGTTTTCTCGCTGAAACGCGCCAGGGTGTTGTGGAACTCGCTGTCCTGCTCGGTGCCTGCGGTGAAGCGGAGCGTGGGCAGGTAGAGGATTCCGTCCTCGTTGTAGTCGTTGCCCTGCATGTATACGTGGTATGTTATGGCGTATTCGGTGCCGGCCTCGAGGTTGAAGAAGGGTGTGTAGGCCTTGTCGTCGCGCTCGCCCTCGGTGTTGTGGTTCACAATCAGGTAGTACTGTCCTGCCTTGGCCGGGAGAGCGTCGACGCTTGCCGTTACCCACGACACGGAGCCGGTAGAGCGCCATCCGCGCGGCACGTAGCTGTCGCCGGTGAAGTGGGTCTGGTCGGAGAAGTTCTCGAAGTAGGGGAGGTCGATGCACTCGGCGACGTTGTCCTCGTTGGGGAAGAGTTCGATTACGGGGTCGTCGTCATCGTCATTGCCTCCCTCTCCGGCTACGAGACGTGTGCCCGAGATGAAGAACGAGTCGAGGCCCACTGCGCCGCAGTTCACGGTCATGCCATATTCGTTCACAAATTTGAGGGCGAAGCACAACTCGCCGTCGGCCTCGGGGGTGACAGTTACGGAGAACTCTTTCCAGTCCGTGTTCTGAGCCTGCTTCACAGTGCCCACCTTCACGGCTCCGTCCATCGACTGCTGAGCCGAGGTGTATATTTCCATGCCGGTGGCATAGACGAAGTTGGAGCCGCCGGGCAGGTAGTATTGGAATTCGAGAGTGCAGGGCTGTCCGCCGGCAAGGTTGATAACCGGAGTGTAGATCACTTCGTCGAACTTGGCCGAGGCTGCGCCGAGGATGTAGTCGCCCGAGTGGTTGGTGAGGCCCAGGGGCACGCCGGATGTGCGTTTGAGCGGGGTGCCGTCCTGCTTCCAGCCTTCGGGGAGGCTGGCTCCATCGGGGAAGTCGGCGTCGACGTCGAAATTGTATTCAAGGTCGAAAGGCTCGGGAGTGGCCGTGGGAGGCTCGGGCACATCGGGCTGCTCCTCGGCTTCGAAGCCGGTGATGTGGATGTTGTCGAACGCCACGGGGCCGCCGGGGGTGAAGCCTGTCTCGTTGGAAGGCGAGATGATGAAGCAGTATTGGCCGGTGGCCTCGGGTGTGAAGGTGAAGGTCTCCGACGACAGCCACTCGTTGCGGTGGTCGAGATACTCGGCTATGGAGCCGACCTTTACGGCTTCTTCCATCGACTGCGAGGGAGCGGCATAGACGGTGAATCCGTAGCCGAACTCCTCGAGCTGGGGCATGGTGAGATAGTCGAACGCGATGGTGAAAGGAGTGCCTTTCTCAATATTGTAGAGAGGAGTGATGAGCACGTTGTCGCCCTTGGTGGTCGCGCCCACATTGCCTATCACCATTCTGCCAGAGGCCGGGGCGGCGATGCGCAGCGTCTCGGGCGATTTGCGCATGAAGGGCTTCGTGCCTGTCGAGAGCCAGCCCTTGGGGAGGTAGGCCACGCCGGGGAAGTCGGCGTCGTCCTCGAAGTCGAAAGTGAGGTCGAACGGCGTGCCTGTCGGCTCGTCGACGGCGTAGGTGCCCGAGATGAAGAACGAGTCGAGGCCCACTGCGCCGCAGTTCACGGTCATGCCATATTCGTTCACAAATTTGAGGGCGAAGCACAACTCGCCGTCGGCCTCGGGGGTGACAGTTACGGAGAACTCTTTCCAGTCCGTGTTCTGAGCCTGCTTCACAGTGCCCACCTTCACGGCTCCGTCCATCGACTGCTGAGCCGAGGTGTATATTTCCATGCCGGTGGCATACACGAAGTTGGAGCCGCCGGGCAGGTAGTATTGGAATTCGAGAGTGCAGGGCTTTCCTGCCGCAACTTTTATTACCGGAGTGTAGACCACCTCGTCGAACTTGGCCGATGCCGCGCCCAGGATGTAGTCGCCAGAGTGGTTGGTGAGGCCCAGGGGCACGCCGGAGGTGCGTTTGAGCGGGGTGCCGTCCTGCGCCCAGCCTTCGGGGAGGTTTGCTCCGCCGGGGAAGTCGGCGTCGACGTCGAAATTGAATTCAAGGTCGAAGCCTTCGCCCTCGGCAGCCGAGATGGCTTGCGGACCAAGCATCCCGAGCGCGAGGAGGCTCGCAAAAGTAAAGATATTTCTCATATGGATAAAGTTATGAAGGTAATTGCCGGGTAATGGTGGTGAGGGAGAAGCAAATGAATGACGCGGCAAAGATAATACAATTGTTTTGAAAAATTGCAAACAATTTAAACAAAAATTAAGAAAATGTTACAAATTTCCCACAAACTGCTTCATAATTATCCAAAAAAGTAAAGAAATGCAACCGTTTTATAGCCTTCTTAGGCATCATAGGAAGCCTAAGTGTCCTAAATACCCGCCTTGCTCAACTTAGCGCCTTGGCAATCAGAATCACCGAGATGAGCACCGGGGCCACGTAGCGCACGGCAAAGCGCACGGCGCCCACGGCGCGGCAGCCGATGGTGCCGAAATTGGTGAGCTGCTCCTCGATGAAGCCCTTCGGCAGAATCCAGCCCACATATATGC
>CANRZQ010000188.1 GCA_947644475.1 uncultured Muribaculaceae bacterium | reverse complement strand
AGGTGGCCAAACTGTGGGTGTTCGGGTCGATTCTTACCGACCGATTCACTGATGAGAGCGACGTGGATTTCTTAGTCGACTTTGAGGATGATAAAATAGAGTTGCTTGATTATGCCGACAATTTTTTCAGTTTCATTCATTCAATCGAAGATGTTGTCGGCCGTAAGATAGATCTGGTTGTGAATAAGAACATAGGGAATCGGGTATTCAGAAACGAAATAGACCGGACTCGCCAATTGATATGGAGCATAAAGTAGAAAAATATCTTATTGATGTTCAAACAGCAATAGGAGAAATCGAATCGTTTTTCGAGAACCGTCCAAAGCGATATGACACATATCTTTCAGATACATGTTTACGCCGTGCAATAGAGCGCAATATCTCAATTATAGGCGAAGCCGTGAACCGGATTCTTAAAGAAAATGCAAATATTCAAATTACGTCTGCTCGAAGCATTGTAGACACACGCAATTACGTAGTGCATAGTTACGATAATGTAATAAATGAAATTATGTGGAGTATTGTAATGAAGCATCTACCGATTCTTAAACAGGAGGTGGAAGTTCTATTGCGAGACGAGGTTTGATAAAAACATGGGATAGCCGCACTCGCACTTCTCAGCCAGGAGCGGTGCAGAACGCTACGCTGCCGCTCGCTCCAAATGGCGACGGTTCACGCTGATTGGTGGCGTGAACTGTCGCGGTGTTTTTGGGTATTTTTGGAAGGGGGATGTCAGGGGATGGAGGCGGTGAGGAGGGTGGCGTGGCCGAGGAGGCGGACTGAGGGGATGGAGGCCGGGATGAGGATGGTGCGGCCGGGTTCAAGGGCTGTCATGCGGCCGGAGGTCTCGGCGATGCAACGACCTTCGACGCATACGGCGATTGTGAAACTGTCGCCGGAGAAGACGAGGTCGGCGGAGGCGTCGATTTTGCGACGCTCGACTCGGAAGTAGGGACAATCGACTATTGTGGCGATTCGCGCCGACTTGTCGTAGGAGGTACGGTAGTCGGGAAGGATGGTGTCAAAGTCGATGGCGTCGATGGCCTGGTCGACATGGAGGGTGCGTCCGCGTCCGTAGTCGAACACGCGATAGGTGATGTCGCTCGCCTGCTGAATCTCGACCAGGAGGTTTCCGGCTCCGATGGCGTGCACGCGCCCGGCGGGGAGGAAGTAGACGTCGGCCGGCTCGGGGTGGCTCGACGCGACGATTTCCATCAGGGTCTCGTCTTCGACGCTGCGCCGGAAGTCGTCGCAGGATATTTTTTCTTTGAGTCCGGCATATATTCGGGCCTCGGGTTCGGATTTAAGGACGTACCACATTTCGGTCTTGCCGTGGCATCCATGGACTCGTTGGGCAAGGTCTTCGTCGGGATGGACCTGCACGGAGAGGTTCTGGCGCGCGTCGATTATTTTCACGAGCAGGGGCATTTCCATGCCGAAGAGCGCGACCGAGCGTTTGCCCAAAAGGCCTTCTCCATATTTTTCTATCAGCCGGGCTATTGTGAGGCCATGGTCGGGGCGGCCGACCACTACGGTACGGTGTCCCGGGATGTCGGACAGTTCCCAACTCTCGCCAATGGTTCCTTCAGGAAAATCGAGTCCTTTGAGGTGGAGTATGTCGGTGCCGCCCCATACGACGGATTTCAACGACGGCCGCAGACTGAATATGCCGCCGGGGACGGGGCGGACGGAATCGTTGGTGCGCGGACGGGAAGCGTCGGACATATATGCAGGAGCCTTTGGCTCACGGGATGAGTGGAACATTTTTAATGACTAATTATTAATGACTAATGACGAATTTTTCACAAGCCAGAGTGTTCTTTGCCTATGGCAAAGCGCTTCGCGGTTAGTGTTCCTACCGGGCTAACGGAGGGTTATGCTCCTAATTCTTATTCTTGCCAGGTGTCGGTGCGGAAGGGGAGCAGAGGGAGGCCGCGGAGGCTGATGACGTTGCCTTCGGCCCAGTTTTTGAAACAGTAGCGCACTGACTTGATGTCGGTGACTTCCGGCGATGATACAACGATACAGGGGCGCGAATTGTTGTCGCCGGTGAAATTCACGGCTTCGGCGGGATGAAACACCCGGTCGGGGCCGGCCACCTCAAAGCCTGTGATTCCCTGCCAGGGCCCGATGCCTTCCTCGCCACCGACAAGGTGGACATTGGCCTTGTCGCCCAGAAACTCGACGTTTTCGAGACGAGGCGACTCGCATTGCAGGCCTTGTATGCCGTAATCGCGCACGGCTGCCATCCATGCCAGGCGGCGTCCGATGGGTTCTTTGCGGGCGGGGTGGATTTGAAGGTATTGTCCGGGCTGCTGCAAGTCGATGCTTGTGACAATGCCGCAATTTGGGGTCGCGTCCATTGCTTGCTGCTGAGCCTCGCGCAGAAACGCTCCGGATGTGGCATAGAGTCCGTCGCCGTACTGGTAGGGCGGCAACTGCACGGAGTAGAAAGGCATCGAGCCGGAGCCCCAGAGACGCCGCCATTCGCCTACCATTGTGGAAAGGCGGTCGGCGTATGTTTCGTGTCGGCCGACATTGCTCTCGCCCTGGTTCCAGAGAAAGCCTTTCGCAGTGTATCCGGCAATGGGCACGAGCATGGCGTTGTACATCACCATGGGGCGGTAATAGTGCACTTCGGCATTTTCGGCGTCGGCAATGTCAAAGTCGGGATAAGTCTCGAGAATCTCGCGCGGAAGCCAGCCCTCAACGCGGCTGCCTCCGTAGGCGGCGCTGATTATTCCCACGGGCATGTCGATAAGGTCGGAGAGTGTGCGGGCAAAGAAGTAACCTACCGCCGAGAAACGCGGGGCGTTTTCGATATTACATTCCTTCCAGGCTCCGTCCACGCGCTGCTGCGGGGTAAGTGCGCCCACAAGGGGCAGTGTGGCCATGCGCACACGGCCTGTATAGTTCTTGGCCTCGGCAATGGCCTGATTGGCATTTTCTATGGGGCAGCCCCGGAAGCCGTCGAGGGGCATCTCCATATTGCTCTGCCCTGAGGCTATCCACACTTCGCCGACAAGCACATCGGCAAGGGTGATGTCGGAGCCGTCGCCCTTTATGCTCACTGTGTGAGGCTCGAACGACCCGGCAGGCGTGGGCAACATGGCAGTCCATCGTCCGTCGTTGCCGGTAACGGCCACAACGGGCGTCTCCGACCAGTCGGCGGAAACACTGATTTGCGCCCCGGGGGTGGCCCAGCCCCATATTTTGGCATCGGCCTGCTGCTGAAGCACCATCTTGTCGCCAATCTGGTCGGGAAGGGTCACGGCGGCAGAAGCCGACAGGGCGCAGAGGATGGAGAATATGAGTGATATTTTTTTCATTGCCAAAGGGTTATTTTAGCGAGAGCACGCGTGCAGTCTCGAGGCACATGCGGCTGTTGTGATACGGACATTTCCAGAAACCGGCCTTGTCGTCGGCGCGGTTCACCGAGGCGTCGGCGCGGCGGCTCCAATGCCACTCGCCTCCCTCGCGGTCGACGATATTGTCGGCGATATACCGCCATGAGTGCCAGGCTTTTTCCAGAGCCTCGTCGACGCCATGGAATTTGTAGAGATATACAAGCCCGATCACATCCTCGGCCTGCACCCACCAGTGGCGGTCGCAATCGAGGCCGCGGGCCGTCTTTTCATAAATCATGGAGCCGTCGTCGCGGCGGCCTTCGAGGGCGGCGTTGGCTATGGCGCGGGTGTGGGCCATTGTCTTTTCAAGAATCAGGGGGTCGCCGAGCACCTGGGCGGTCTCGAGCAGGAGCCATGAAGCCTCGATGTCATGACCGAAAGAGATGTCGGCATCGGTGCGCGTCCAGTCCTCGTCGAAGAACAGGCCGAGATGATGCGTGGCGCGGTCCTCCATCACATCCATGAAAATGTGCATGAGCTGGATTATGTCGTCGCGCAGGCCTTCGTCGGGCCACACACGGTAAAGGTTGGTATACGGCTCGATGATATGAAGGTGAGTGTTCATGGTCTTTGCGGCGTTCTCGTCCTTGTCGCTGAGGCGCATGTCGGCCAGGGGAGTCCAGTCGCGTGCGAGAGCCTCGAAATAGCCTCCGCGCACAAGGTCGCGGCTGTGCATCTCAATCGAGCGATAGAGGGCAATGGCCGTGTCGAGGGCAACCTTGTCGGATGTGGCCCGGGCATATTCGCTCATGCCGTAGATAACGAACCCTATGGCATAGAACTGCTTTTTTGTGTCGCAAGGCGAGCCGTCGGGGTTCACGCTCCAATATACGCCTCCGTATTCATGGTCGATGAAATGGCGGAGGATATATTCGTATGCCCGGGTGGCGGCAGCGCGGTATTCCTCGCGGCCGGTGGCGCGGTAGGCCGCCGCAAAAGTCCACAGCAGGCGTCCGTTGAGGATTGCGCCTTTCGGGGCGTCGGGGTCGAGGCGGTCGGAGCCGTCGCGGCGGCCATAGAATCCGCCTTGGGGATCCTGCATTTTATCAAGCCAGTAGGGGAGTATGTTTTCGGTGAGGTTTTGCATCACCTCGCGCGACAGTTGCTGGGCAATCATATTGTTTATTCAGGTTGAAGGGTTGACTGCTCGCGGGCTTCCTCAGCATTGGCGGCGGCACGGCGCACGCCAAGACGCGAGCATATTTCATTTACTTTTTCCGTAGTAAGGGGATAGAAACTTACCGTGAACACAGCCAGGGCTGCCACTGCCGCCGGGATGAACGACATGAGCCACCACAGGCACGCAATGGCCGATGCGGGCTGCGCCACGCTCTCCACGGCCAAGCCTTCGGCAGCGGGAGTGATGTAGCCGCATATATCGAGCAGCCACAGCACTGCTGCGCCGCCGATTGCACCGCCAAATTTCTGAGCCATCGACGATGACGAGAAAATAAGGCCTGTCGAGGCGGTATTGTATTTGAGTTCGGCATAGTCGCTCACATCGGCATACATCGACCACACCAATGGCGACATAATGCCCGTGCATATGCATATTACCACCTGAAGCACCATCATCATCCAATATCCTGCCGCAGAGAGGGGCACCATGAAGAAAACAATGCTGAGCACGATAAGGGCCACGTTCACGCCAATGAAAGTGGTTTTCTTGCCGAAGCGTCCGGCAATCGACACCGTGAGGGCCACGCCCACCATGTTGGCAATCTCCCCTACCCCGAGGAAAAGCCCCGAATAGAACAGGACATTGCCCCAATGGCCGAAATCGAGCCTTGCGCCGGCTCCTATCACGTCGGCGAAGAAATAGGCGACTGATGCGCCGCGCACGGTGTTGAACAGGTTGAAGCACAGGGCCGCGCCAATAATAATCCACCAGGGGCGGTTTGACAGAAGCGAACGGAAGTCTTTGCCGATAGAGACGGTGGAGACAGTGGAAACACGCTCGCGGGTCATGGCGAAGCAGCAAAGGAAGAGCAGGAAACAGCCGGCGGCAATAACCGACATGCCGAGTTGCCAACTCGTGGCCACCGACGCGCCGAAATTATTCTCGAAAAAGCGGCACAGCGGCTCCCATGAGAAGAGGGCGATGAATGAGCCTCCGTAAGCAAAGAACATGCGGAACGACGAGAACACCGTCTTTTCCTTTGAGTCGGGAGTGATTACGCCGAGCATGGCTCCGTAGGGCACGTTGATGCCGGTATATACCATCATCATC
>CANRZQ010000187.1 GCA_947644475.1 uncultured Muribaculaceae bacterium | reverse complement strand
CCCCTACACCGTGGCACAGATTATCGCCTTGAATCCCCAGGGCAACAAGGACAACCCCGACGAAAAAGACAAATGGGTATCAGGCTACATCGTAGGATGGGCCGACATGACCTCAATCTTCTACATCAACAACGAGACCGCCAAGTTCGAGACTCCGGCCACCGTGGCCACCAACCTCCTCCTCGCCGCCACTCCCGACGAAAAGGAATATGACAAGTGCCTCGGCATCCAGCTCCCCTCCGGCTCTGTTCGCTCGGCTCTCAACCTCGTTGACAACCCCGGCAACCTTGGCAAGAAACTCGAAATAAAAGGCAACATCTGCAAATATTCCGGCGTGCCCGGCATGCGCGACGCATCCGCGTACAAACTCGACGGCCAAGGCACAGGCGGCGACACCCCCAATCCTCCCGCAGGCGATGCCATTTTCAGCGAGACATTCGTCGACGGCACCCTCGGCCAGTTCACAGCATCGGTAGAGACATCCGGCTCATGGACAGGCTGGTACGCCAAAACCAACTTCCCTCCTTGCGCCATCGCCAACTCATATATGGACGGCACCAACGAGGCCGCTACCGCATGGCTCATTTCTCCGGTAATCGACCTTAGCAACGCCACCGGCGCAACCATCTCGCTCGAACATGGTTTCGGCTTCTATTTCCCGACCCAACAAGACAGCTACTGCACAGTAAACATCCGCGAAGAAGGCGGCGAGTGGAACGCACTCACCCTCACGGTATTCCCGCCCAAGAAAGAGTCGGGCAACTGGACTGATTTTGCCGCCAACACCATCGACATCTCGGCCTACGACGGCAAGAAAGTGGAAGTAGGCTTCAAATATGTCAACGACGGCAACCAGAGCATAGCATGGGAAATCAAAAATTTCGCAATCAAAGGCTCCGTAAAGTAATTTTGTCATGAAAAATATCAAATCATATATCTTCGCCCTTGCGGCGGCCTCGGCCTTGGCAATGCCCCTCGTCGGCTGTCAGGACGATTTCGACGATGCTGCGGTCAACGCGCCCGTATCGACGCTCACACCCAACATGACCATCGCCGAACTCAAAGAGATGTATTGGTCGGACAACGTTCAAGGAATCGACACAATCGGCATCGAGAACGGCGTGGCCGACGACAAGTCTTACATCATCCACGGCTGGGTGGCTTCGTCCGACGAAGCCGGCAACGTCTTCAAGAACCTCATCATCCAAGACGGCACAGCAGCCATCACATTCTCCATCAACTCCTACAACCTCTACCTCAAATACCGCGTAGGCCAGGAGATTGTCATGGATGTGAAAGGCATGTACATCGGCAAATACAACGGCCTCCAGCAAATAGGCATGCCGAAAAAAGAATATGGCCTTTGGTCGGCCACATTCATGGCTCCCGAGTATTTCTACGACCGCGCCGAACTCAACGGATTCCCCAACAAGGCCAAGGTCGACACCCTCACCATCAAACTGTCGGAACTCTCGACCAATCCCGCCGAGCAGCGCCGCCTCCAAAGCCGCCTCGTGCGCATCAACAACGTGCACTTCACCAACGGCGGTGTGGCCAAGTTCTCGAAATACCATTCCTCCGGCGAGTCGCAGGAAATCACCGACGAGACCGGTTCCTCGCTCAACGTGCGCACTTCCGGCTACTGCAATTTCTGGAACAACGTGCTTCCTTCCGAGAACCTCGACATCGTGGGTATTCTTTCCTACTACAACACCGGCTCCACCAAAGAGCCTTGGCAACTTACGCTCATCGACTACGCCGGCTGCATGAACATAGGCAAACCCACCGCCAGCCCCGGCACCGAGGCCAATCCTTACACCGTAACCCAGGCTGTTGCCCTTGAAAAAGACAACAACGTGGTTTCCGGTTGGGTCAAAGGCTACATCGTGGGCGCAGTCGCTCCCGAAGTGGTGGAAGTGAAATCGAACTCCGACATCAATTGGAGCGCCGACGACATCCTCGGATCAACTCTTGTAATCGGCGCAACACCCGACACCAAGGACATCAACGACGCTCTCGTCATCGCCCTCCCCGACGGCTCCGACTTCCAGAAGTACGGCAACCTCGCCGACAACCCCGGCGTCTACGGCAAGGCAATCGAGGTGAAAGGCACCCTCCAATCCTACATGGGCACCTACGGCGTGACCAACAACACCGGCACCAAGGCTGAATTCAAGATCGAAGGCGTGGAAACCGGCGGCGGCGATGACAACATCCCCGAAGGCGACGGCACTGCCGACAAGCCTTATAACGCCACCCAGGCCAAAGCCAAGGCTATCGCCAACGGCACGTCGAGCACCGACAACGTATATGTCAAGGGCTACATCATCAGCGGCTCTATCAACATGACCTATGGAACTGGCACATGGGTAATCGCTGACAATGCAGCCGGCACAGGCGACACATTCGAACTCTTCGGCACCTACGACACAAATAACAGCAAATTCACCGACGCGAACGCTGTGAAAATCGGCGACCTCGTTGTAGCCGTAGGCCCGATTTACAACTACAACAGCAATACTCCCGAAATGAGCAAGGGCCACCTCGTGTCTATCAACAACGAAGGCGGCAACACCCCGAATCCTCCCGTGGTAGGCGACGGCGACGGCACGGAAAGCAATCCCTACACCGTAGGCCAGATCATCGCCAAGAATCCGCAGGGCAACAAGGACAACCCCGACGAGAAAGGAATGTGGGTAACAGGCTACATCGTGGGATGGGCCGACATGTCGTCGATATACTATATCAACGCCGAGACCGCCAAGTTCTCCGTACCCGCCACAGCCAACACCAACCTGCTGCTCGCCGCATCTCCCGACGTGAAATCCTACACCGAATGTATCGGCATCCAGTTGCCTTCCGGCGATGTCCGCTCGAGCCTCAACCTCGTCGACAACCCCGGCAACCTCGGCAAGAAACTCGAAATCAAGGGCGACATCTGCAAGTACTCCGGCATCCCCGGCATGCGCAACGGCTCTGAATTCAAACTTGGCGACGGCGGTTCTGTAACTCCCGACCCCGGTCCCGGCACAGATCCCACCCCCGATCCTTCGGGCGACTACAAGGGCGATTTCAACACCTTCAACGGCGGCGTGGCCAAATCATCGCCCTACGCCACCTACACCAACGCCACAGGATGGACTGCCGAGTGGTCGATAATCCTCGCAGGCAGCGACGGCACCGAGAACAAGAACCCCAACTTCCCGTTCATCGGCAACGCCACCACAATCGCTCCTTGCGTCAACGGCAACACAGCGAAAGCGGGCAAAATCACCTCGCCCAAAATCGCAGGCGGCATATCCACCCTCACATTCTCGTGGGGCCTTCCCTTCAAGGATAGCAAGATTTCTTTCACAATCAACATCCTTCAAGACGGCACAGTAGTGGCCACCGACACCGTTGCTCCCGAATCCGTTACGCAATACACCGCTTACTCTTACAGCCATGCTTTCAACGTAAGCGGCGACTGCACCATCGAAATCGTGAACAACTGCCCCTCTGCCGCCGAAAAGAACGGCGACCGCTTTGCCATCTGGAACCTCACCTGGGAATAATACTCCCCGGCTAAATAACGAAAATCTCCGCGCCCGCCACCGGGCACGGAGATTTTTTTTACACCTCTAATGCAGGAACACAAGCCTCCGGCTTGTGACAAAACATTCACAAGCCGGAGGCTTGTGTTCCTACAAAGGTTATTTTTCCGGCACTATCCTCCGGGGGGTATGCCGGGCGATAATCAGAGGAACATTCTCGATAGCGGTGTTGCTTGTGTCGAGGCCCAGAGCCTTTTCCGGCGACAGAGCCATACGGCGAAGCCGCTCATAAACGAGCATCAGCGTGCGTTCAAGGCTTCCGCACGAACTCGACGGCGAGAATATCCTTCGAATTATCCCAAACCTGAAATTGCCCGCGATGCCGTGGCGGCGAAGCGACGGATAGTCGCTCACGAGGTCAAT
This sequence comes from uncultured Muribaculaceae bacterium, assembly GCA_947644475.1. Lineage (GTDB taxonomy): Bacteria > Bacteroidota > Bacteroidia > Bacteroidales > Muribaculaceae > CAG-873. Next base: position 1,693 of record CANRZQ010000187.1, on the reverse strand, counting down.
CTTGCCGGCGGCGACAAGATCCTCCACCACCTGACGGAAATACACCGAAATCTGCAGAGGCACACGGAAACCGATCCTTAGCCCCACGCTCCACAGCAATCCGTCGAAATACGGCTCTGCATCATATTCCAGCGTGTCGGGAGTGTCGACAAACTCGACACGCAGCAGCCAATAGCGGTCGGCCCGCTTGGGCTGCTTGTTGATTATGGAATATAGAATCTTGCTCTCCACCTCTTCGGGGCGCCCGCTGTTGCTGAGGTATACAAGATTGGAGGCATATTTCGGTATCTCACGGTCGCGGCTTATGTCTGTGAGCAACTGACCGTAATCGTCAAGATTCCTGTACTCGAAATAGCGCATGCGTATGCCGTGGGCCTTGTGCCATGCCAGCATCACAGCGCACACTATGCCCGCGAGCAGTATCGTATACCATCCGCCGTGAACAAACTTGAACATGTTTGCCACAAGGAAACACCCTTCAATGCAAGTGAACACCACCGCGAACAAAGCCACCCACACGCGCGCCACCCCCTTGTTGTGCATATAGAAGCAGAGCAGGCAGGTGGTCATGAGCATCGTAACGGTTATGGCAAGCCCGTAGGCCGCTTCCATGGCCGACGACGTGCGGAACAAGAGCACGGTGAGGACACATCCGCCCATCAGGAACCAGTTGACCGACGGAATATACAACTGGCCCTTTACCACCGTGGGATACTTAATGCGCAGACGCGGCCAGAAATTCAGGTTTATCGCCTCGCTGAAAATTGTGAACGAGCCGCTTATCAGGGCCTGGCTCGCAATGATTGCCGCCCCGGTAGACATCACGATGCCGAAGGGCAGCATCCACTGCGGCATTATGGCGTAGAACGGATTCAAGTCCGCGCCGCCCGCGCCCGCATTGGCAATAAGCCACGCGCCCTGGCCAAGATAATTCAATATAAGCATCACCTTGACAAATATCCAGCTCACCGATATATTCTTCCGTCCGCAGTGGCCAAGGTCGGAATATAGGGCCTCGGCGCCGGTGGTGCAGAGAAACACTGCGCCCAGCACAAGAAACCAGCCGGGATAGTCGACGAGCAGCCGCACGGCATACACCGGGCTGAACGCCTTCAATATCGGAGGGAAACACCCGAGCGAGGCCACGCCGAGCACACCGAGCATCAGAAACCAGCAAAGCATGAACGGGCCGAAACACCGCCCTATTTTTGACGTGCCGAACTGCTGGACCACAAATATCACAGCGATAATCGCTATCGAGATGCCCACGACAGGAGCCTGCGGCCAAAGCGTCCCCAGCCCCTCTATTGCCGAAGTCACGGTCACGGCCGGCGTTATCACCCCGTCGGCAATAAGAGTGCTCGCCCCCACGGCCGCCGCCACATATAGCCATCGGCGGCGCATGCGCTTCACAAGAGAATACAAGGCAAGGATGCCCCCCTCGCCCTTATTGTCGGCGCGGAGAGCCACAAGCACATATTTCACAGTAGTCTGCAATGTCAGCGTCCATATCACGCACGACACGGCGCCGATGATATAATCGGCATCCGCCCCGGGATTTACATTGCGAATCGCCTTCATCACATACAGCGGCGACGTGCCTATGTCGCCGAACACAATGCCCAGAGCCACAAGCAGCCCTGCGGCCGTGAGCGAATGGGCGTGGAGTATCTTATCTGTATTCATAACATCC
>CANRZQ010000186.1 GCA_947644475.1 uncultured Muribaculaceae bacterium | reverse complement strand
CACCGAGATCTACACACTGCATATCGTCGGCAGCGTCAGATGTGATAGAGACAGGTGTAGAAGTCGATGCGTGTCACACGGTCGCGTTGCAAGTCGTCGATTTCGAGGATGCAGTCGTTCCGGCGGCCGTTGCGCAGGTTAACGAGATGCGCGCCCGTAGGGGCCAGATAGCCGTCTTTCGGTTTTTTTGTGTCATTGTTGAATACAAGGTTCACGTTCACCACACCTGCGCCGGGATAGTCGGGGAAAACCGAGAAAGCGATGCGGTTGAATCCTTCCCAGTTCTCGCAAGGAATGTCGATTGAAGCCGCCGCGCGCCCGTAGATGGCATAGTCGGGGTCGTTTTCCGGGCCGCGGGCACGGTCGAGATTGGCGGTGGAGTATGCGAGGACAAGAGTGTCGGCCGTGATAAGTTTCGAGGCCTCAACTGTCTTGGCGGCCTGGCGGGAAGCCGCCGAGCGGGCAGTGTCGAGGGGCAGGGGAGAGTGGAGCATCGACGACTCCACAATCCGGCGCGCGAGCACGGAATCCGGGCACAGGACGGGGCCGGCGCCGCTGCCGCGTAAGGCCGAAAGCAGGAGGCAGAATAGTGACAGTGCTGTGAGACGTCGCAACATGGCAGAAGATGTTTAGGTATTAAGCATAATTTTGACGGTGCAATATTACGCCTAATTTCGATAATGGAGGTTTAATTTAGTCCAATTTATATCGAAAATCTATCAATAAGCAATTGTGGTGGCACAGGTTAGAAAGATTTTTTGTAAATTTGCAAAAAAATAAACCCATCATATTTTGAACTTCGAAGATTTATACCTCAGCGACGAACTTCTCGACGCTATCGAGGCGATGCACTTCCGCGAGTGCACGCCTATACAGGAGCAGTCGATTCCGGTGATACAGGATGGCCGCGACCTCATTGCCGTGGCTCAGACCGGCACAGGGAAGACTGCCGCCTACCTCCTTCCGGTGATTGACGAAATAGCGTTTCACGATTACAGCCGCGAGCACATTAATTGCCTTGTGATTGCGCCCACACGCGAACTTGTGCAGCAAATCGACCAGCAGATGCAGGGATTCTCATATTTTCTCGATGTGAGTTGCTCTGCCATTTACGGAGGCACCGACGGCAAGGTCTACGGCCAGCAAAAGCAAGGCCTGGCCATGGGAGCCGATGTGGTTATAGGTACGCCCGGGCGCCTGCTCGCGCACATGAGCATGGGATATGTCGACCTGTCGCATGTGTCGTTCCTCATCCTCGACGAGGCCGACCGTATGCTCGACATGGGATTTTACGACGACATAATGCAGATTGTGAACGCCACTCCGCTCAGCCGGCAGACGCTGCTGTTCTCGGCCACGATGCCGCCAAAGATAAAAAAACTTGCAAAGACCATTCTCAACGACCCCGTGGAGGTGAAAATCGCGGTGTCGAAGCCGGCCGAGAAAATCGACCAGCGCGCATATATCTGCCCGGAAGAAACGAAGACGCCGTTGCTTTGCCGCCTGTTTGAAAACAGCCCCGAAGGCAAGCGCGTGATAGTGTTCGCATCGTCGAAACTGAAAGTGAAGGACCTTGCCCGCACCTTGCGGCGTATGCGCCTTAATGTGGCCGAGATGCACTCCGATCTTGAGCAGAACGAGCGCGAGGAAGTGATGCTCGGCTTCAAGTCGGGGCGCACCCCTATACTTGTGGCCACCGACATTGTGGCCCGCGGCATCGACATCGACGACATTGCCATGGTGGTGAACTATGACGTGCCGCACGACCCCGAGGACTATATCCACCGCATAGGCCGCACTGCCCGCGCCGATGCCGAAGGCACGGCCATAACGCTTGTGTCTGCCCGCGACAGCCGCCGCTTCCGCGAGATTGAGTCGTTTCTGGGCAAGCCCCTGGCGAAAGACCCACTGCCCGACGATCTTGCCGGGCAAGCGAAAAAACAGGGCGACGCCGACCGCCGCCGCCAGCCGCGCCGCAACAAAAACGCCGGCCGGAGCGGCAAGCCCCGCAAGCCTGCGGAGAAACCTGCTGCCGAAAGCGGCAGCCCGGAAGTGAAAAACGGAGAGGCTCCGCGCAAGCGTCACCGTGGCGGCAGGCATTACCGCCGCGGCAAGCAAACACCTCCCGCGGCAGAAAAGGCCGAATAAAAGTGCTTTTACAAAATTTACGGCGCAAACAGATAGTCTTTTAAGGAAAAATTCGTAAATTTGCGCTTTCAAATATTTGCTCATCACTACATCGCATGGATACCAAATATATTTTCGTCACCGGAGGCGTTGTGTCCTCCCTTGGTAAAGGCATTATCTCGTCGTCGCTTGCCTGTCTGCTCAAAGCACGCGGATACAAAGTAACAATTCAGAAATTCGACCCCTACATCAACATCGACCCCGGCACGCTCAACCCTTACGAGCACGGCGAATGTTATGTGACCGTCGACGGCCACGAAGCCGACCTCGACCTCGGACACTACGAACGCTTCACCAACATCCAGACCACACGCGCCAACAACGTCACCACCGGGCGCATCTATCAGAGCGTGATCGACAAGGAACGCCGCGGCGACTATCTTGGCAAGACCGTGCAGATTGTGCCTCATATCACCGATGAAATCAAGCGCAACGTGAAGTTGCTCGGCAACACCGGCAATTTCGATTTCATCATTACTGAAATCGGCGGCACTGTCGGCGACATCGAATCGCTTCCCTACCTCGAATCCGTGCGTCAGCTCCGTTGGGAACTTGGCCAGAACAGCCTCTGCATCCACCTCACCTATGTGCCCTACATCGCCGCTGCAAAGGAATTGAAGACCAAGCCCACACAGCACTCAGTGAAGAAACTGCAAGAAGTGGGCATCCAGCCCGACATCCTCGTGCTCCGCACCGAAAAAGACATCCCTGTTGACATGCGCCGCAAGATTGCCCTGTTCTGCAACGTGGCTCCGGACTCGGTAATCCAGTCGGTCGACGTGCCCTCTATATATAAGGTGCCTCTCAAAATGCACGAGCAGCACCTCGACGAAATCGTGCTCCGCAAGACAGGCATGCCCGTCGAGGGCGAGCCGCACATGGCTCCATGGCTGCAATTCCTCGACAAGATGGATGCCGCCACCGAGACAGTTACCATCGGCCTTGTGGGCAAATATGTCGAACTCCAGGATGCCTACAAGTCGATTAACGAATCGCTCTTCCAGGCCGCCACTTACGCCGACCGCCGCCTCAAACTTGTGTATATCCATTCCGAGAAACTCAACGACGCCAATGTCGACGAGCGTTTGCGCGACATGGACGGCGTGATCATAGCACCCGGCTTTGGCCAGCGCGGCATCGAAGGCAAGTTCACAGCCCTGAAATGGTGCCGCGAGCACGATGTGCCCACATTCGGCATATGCCTCGGCATGCAGTGCATGGTAATCGAATTCGCCCGCAATGTCCTCGGCCTCGAGGAAGCCAACTCCACAGAGATGAACCCGACCACGCCTTACAATGTGATCGACCTCATGGAAGAGCAGAAATCAATATCCAACATGGGCGGCACCATGCGTCTGGGCGCCTACGACTGCACGCTCGCTCCCGATTCAAAAGCCGCCGAGGCCTACGGAAAAACCGAAATTTCCGAACGCCACCGCCACCGTTTCGAATTCAACGACGACTATCGCGCCCAATTCGAACAGGCCGGAATGCGCTGCGTGGGCGAGAACCCCAAGACCCACCTTGTAGAGGTGGTGGAACTTCCCGGCCACCGCTGGTTTGTAGGCACACAGTACCACCCCGAATATTCATCTACCGTACTGTCGCCCAATCCCCTGTTCCTCTCTTTCGTAAAAGCCGCCGTGGCCTACAAGGACGAACGCACATCACATTAGGAACATAAGCCTCCGGCTTGTGATATCTTAGCAAGCCTCAGGCTTGCGTTCCCGCAACGATAAATTAAAAAAAGACACTCAAAAATATAAATGGATAAGAACTCTCTTACCGGCATGGTCCTGATGGGACTAGTGATTTTCCTGTTCATGTGGCTCAACAAGCCAAAGCAGGACCAGGCCGCACTTCAAGAAACAGAGCAGGCTGCCGGGTTGGACAATTCCGGCGCGAACAAGGCCGAGCCCTTGATTCTCACTCCCGAAGACATTAACCGTCTCGCGCCCACAGTCATGTCGTTCGGCAAGCAGGTCGAAGGCGAGACCGCCACATATCGCCTCGCCACATCCGACCTCGATATCACCTACACTCCCGCTCTCGCGGCCGACTCAGTGTCGGGTTTCTCCGGATCGGTAAATGCCGGCGGAGTCCTTGTCGATATCCGCAACATCATCGAGGGACGCTTCGGGCAGTACACCCCCGAGACAGCCGACGCCGCACGCCGCACCCTTCATGATGCTATCGTCAACTTGAACAAGTACAAGAGTTTCGCCCCCTTTATCGGCGGCGACAACAAGACCGTGGTGCTCGAAAACGACCAGATGCGCGTCACCTTCGGCTCGCGTGGCGGCCGGATTCAAGAAGTGGTATTGAAAAAATACGACACCGAGACCACCACTCCTCCCACTCCCGTTACGCTCTTTAATGCCGAAACCGCCGCATATAACTTTACATTCACCACTGCCGAGCAGCGCATCAATACAGCCGACCTCAATTTCCAGGCCTCGGCGCTCAACGACTCTACCGTGGTGATGTCGCTTCCGCTTGCCGACGGCGTTACATGGCAACTCCGCTACACACTTGTGCCCGACCTCTATCTCGTGAAGATGGATCTGGTGCAGCAAGGCGTAGGCGCAGTGATTCCGCCAAGCACAACTACACTTGGCATGGACTGGGCCATGCAACTCGGACGCAACGAGATAGGCCGCACTTTCGAAGAGCGCAATTCGGCCATCTACTATAAATTTACAGGCGAGGGCCCCGACGACCTCGACGCCAATGGCGACGATGCCGAGAAACTCACCGGCCACATCAAATGGGTGGCTTTCAAAAACCAGTTCTTCTCGTCGGTAATCATCCCCCGTCAGCATTTCTCCACCGCCGATATTGAATCGCACGAAATCAAAAACTCCGAATTCCTCAAAGACATGTCGATGCAGGCCGTGATGCCTTACTCCACGGCCGACGGCTCGCCCGTAGGATTCTCATGGTACTTCGGCCCCAACTCCTATCCCTTGCTTTGCGACCTCGACGATGCTCTCGTGGCCGACGGCGGCGACAGCCTCGAACTCGACCGTCTTGTCAACCTCGGATGGGGACTCTTCCGTTGGATCAACCAGCTCATTGTGATACCCGTATTCACTTTCGTGAGCAAATTCATCTCAAACTACGGCATCATCATCCTCATCCTCACGCTCTTCATCAAACTCATCACATTCCCGTTCACCTACAAGAGTTACATGTCGCAGGCGAAGATGCGCGTCCTCGCTCCCGAGATAAAGGAAATCAACGACAAATATCCCGGTCAGGAAAACGCCATGAAGCGCCAGCAGGAAACCATGGCCCTCTATTCACGCGCCGGCGCATCGCCATTCTCCGGCTGTCTGCCAATGATGTTGCAGATGCCCGTGCTCATTGCCATGTTCTCATTCTTCCCCAACGCCATCGAACTCCGCGGGCAGTCGTTCCTCTGGGCTCATGACCTTTCCGCGCCTGATGTGATTCTGTCGCTGCCGTTCACCATCCCGTTCTACGGCAACCATGTGAGCCTCTTCTGCTTGCTCATGACAGCCGTCAATATCATCTACACCCGCATCAACATGCAGAATCAGCC
>CANRZQ010000185.1 GCA_947644475.1 uncultured Muribaculaceae bacterium | reverse complement strand
CGCAAAATGGACAGGTTTAAAGACAAGATTGCATTTGTATCCGGCTCTACCGGCGGCATCGACTATGCCTCGGCGTGGCGCATGACATCGGAAGGTGCCACGGTGATAATCTCAGCACACATTATGGCCCATGTCGACGAGGCCGTGAACCGACTCACATCCGCCGGCCTGAAAGCGTGGGGCGTATACTACGACGGCACCGACATGGCATCCATCGAAAAAGCGATATGTGACACGGCCAAACGTTTCGGCCGCATCGACGTGCTCGTAAACAACGTCGGAGGCACCGACATGCGCCTCGACGGACCGGTCGCCGACCTCGACCCGGACTATTTCGAAAAAGTCATGAGCCTGAGCCTCAAAGGCTCGCTTATCGCAACACGTGCCGCGCTCCCCCTTATGCCCGATGCATCGGCAATCGTAAACGTGGCCTCTATCGGCGGCATCACCGGCGACTTCCGCGGCACTCTCTACGGCATAGCCAAGGCCGGAGTGATAGCACTCACCAAATACACCGCCACACAATACGGCCGTCGCGGCATCCGCTGCAACGCCGTGGCTCCCGGGCTGATTCTCACCAAGGCTGCCACCGACAATCTCCCCGAGGATGTCAGGGCTGTATTTGCCTCGCAGACTCCGCTGCCATATCTCGGCGACCCCGACGACGTAGGCGCCACCGTGGCCTTCCTCGCCTCCGACGATGCCCGCTACATCACCGGCCAGACCATAGTGGTCGACGGCGGCATGACCTGCCACAACCCAACGGCCCTCACACTCCAAGACAATCAAACCGCAGAATAATTTGCCGTTCATCCGCTTTATTGCTAACTTTGCACGCAGGAAGAGGGTGTATCAAAAGGCTGTTTATGCCGATATTGTAGGGACGCACGGCTCGTGCGTCCGCAGATTAGCAATTGATTATCAATTAAATACCGGCATAAATCCCCGGACGCACGAACCGTACGTCCCTACTGTTTGGAATTTTGATGCACCCCGCTATCGCTTAATTTAGCTTACACCTTATGGCCGACAACTACCTGGAAAAGAAAATGGAGGAGCACCGCAACGGGTCGCGCACCATGTTCCGCGCTCAGAAAAAGAAAACACGCGCGGTGTTCATCACCGACGGACTCTCGCCCGAAGGCCGCGACATTATCCGCACATTATCTGCCGGGGGTGACTGCCGCATTGCCTTCGCAGCCGCCGACTCCCGCGAGGGCAGCCGCCTCGCCCAGGCCACCGGCTCGCGCTTCTACTGCCTCACCGCCAGGCTCACCCTCGAACAGGCCATTGCCGACGCATCGGCCCGCTTTGCCCCTCTCACGCTCGAGATTATCCCCTGAACTTTTTAGCCCATGGGGCCGTTGTGTATTTGCGCGCCCCGCATTTGTCGGGAAAAAACCCGCGCATTATTTTGAACAACCGCATAAAAGCGTTAACTTTGCACCGTTAACATAATTTATCAAAAAACGATGAAAAATTTCCGCCGTTTCCTTTTCTCGGCTGTGGCTATAATCGCAATGTCGATTTCTGCTGCCGCCCAATTTTCTATCGGTCCGCGCGTAGGCATCAACGTAAACTCGATGCACTTCGACTCCGATTTGTTCAAATCTGAAAACCGTGCGGGCTTCACCGGCGGCTTGCAGGCCGAATTCATGATTCCGATGGTCGGCTTCGGCTTCGACGCATCAGTGATGTACGTCCACCGCGTCAACAATGCCTCTATCGAAACCAACGACGCTGCTGCCGCTCCTCAAATCAAGGATAAAGACTATATCGAGATTCCCGTCAACCTCAAATACAAAATCGGCCTTCCCGTAATCGGCAAAATAATCACCCCCTACGTATTCACAGGCCCGAGTTTCGCTTTCCTCACCTCGCGCAAAGCCATCAACGACGCATGGAAGAATAAATCTACCAGCGTGGCATGGAACTTCGGTTTCGGCGTCCAGTTGCTCGGCCACTTGCAGGTCGGCGCATCCTACGGCATTGGCATGACAAAAGCCTTCGAGAAGATTGGCGCCGTCGACGGCGTCGACATCCAGGGCAAAAACCGCTACTGGACCGTGACCGCCGCCTACCTCTTCTAAAAGTGTAAACTATAAGCGATAAGGCATAAACTGCACCATACGGCCACATTATACCTTATCGATCATACCTTATACTTTATAACTAATTCGCATCCTTCCCAGAATCAAATCATATACATCATGGACAACAAACTTCTCACCCGCGCAGCCGACAACATCCGTGTGCTTGCCGCATCGATGGTCGAAAAAGCAAAGTCGGGACATCCCGGCGGCGCAATGGGCGGTGCTGATTTTATAAACGTACTGTATTCCCGATTCCTGGTCACCGACCCCGACGATGCCCACTGGATTGCACGCGACCGCATGTTCCTCGACCCCGGACACATGTCGCCGATGCTTTACAGCGTGCTCGCGCTCACCGGCAAATTCACTGTCGACGAACTCAAAGAGTTCCGCCAGTGGGGCTCCCCCACCCCCGGGCACCCCGAACTCGACGTTGAACGCGGAATCGAGAACACCTCCGGTCCTCTCGGACAAGGCCACACAATGGCCGTGGGAGCCGCTATCGCCGAACGCTTCCTTCAAGCACGCTTCGGCGACTGGATCGCCCACAAGACCTACGCCTTCATCTCCGACGGCGGCGTCCAGGAAGAAATATCGCAGGGCGCGGGCCGCATCGCAGGCTTCCTCGGCCTGTCGAACCTCATAATGTTCTATGATGCAAACAAAGTGCAATTGTCGACCGACGTCGACGAAGTGACCGACGAAGACTACGCAGCAAAATACCGCGCATGGGGCTGGAACGTAATCGAAGTCGACGGCACCGACCCTGAGGCCATTGCCGGAGCGCTGTCCACAGCACATGCAGAGACAAAACGGCCTACACTCATCATAGGCCATACAATAATGGGACGCGGATGCGTCACCGCCTCCGGCGAGAACTTCGAAGGCAAATGCTCGACCCACGGCCAGCCGCTCTCCAAATCCGGCGCCGACTATCCCGCCACTGTGCGCAACCTCGGCTTCGACCCCGAAGACCCATGGAAAATCGACCCCGAAGTGCAAGCCCTCTACGACCGCCGTGCCGACGAACTCCGCAAGATCGTGGCCGAACGTCGCGCCGCACAACGCGCCTGGGCCGAGGCCAACCCCGAATTGCAGGCAATGCTCGACGATTTCCTCGCCGACCGCATTCCCGCTATCGACTACGAGCACATAGCCCACAAACCCGGCATCGCAACACGCACCGCATCGGCCGACGTTCTTAAAGTGCTCGGCCAAAAGGTAAAGAACATGATCGTGTCGTCGGCCGACCTCGCCAACAGCGACAAGACCGAAGCATTCCTCAAAGAAACCGGAGCATTCGTCCCCGGCGACTTCCGCGGAGCATTCCTCCACGCCGGAGTGTCAGAACTCACCATGGCCTCAATCATGAACGGCATCGCCCTCCACGGCGGACTGCTCTGCGCATGCGGCACATTCTTCGTATTCTCCGACTACATGAAACCCGCCATGCGTATGGCCGCACTCATGGAACTCCCCGTGAAATACGTCTTCACACACGACGCATTCCGCGTTGGCGAAGACGGACCAACCCACGAGCCCGTTGAGCAGGAAGCACAACTCCGCCTCCTCGAGGAACTCCGCAACTTCTCCGGCAAGCCCTCGCTCCTGGTGCTCCGCCCGGCCGACTCCGAAGAGACCACCATCGCCTGGGAAATGGCTATGGAAAACCGCCATGCCCCCACAGCCCTCATCCTCACCCGTCAAGACATTAAAGAGACTGTGCCTTCCGCATCCGGCAACCGCTATGCCGACGCCCAAGGCATGCGCCGGGGCGGCTACGTCGTCATCGACGCTGCCGATGCTGCCGCCACTCTCGTAGCCAACGGCTCCGAAGTATCGCTGCTCTGCCGCGTGGCCGAGATGCTCCGCGAAGAAGGCATCGCCGTGCGCGTCGTGTCAATGCCCTCTATCGGGCTTTTCAACGATCAGGACGAAGCCTATCGTCAGGCAGTGCTTCCCCCGTCCATGCCTCATTACGCCCTCACGGCAGGACTGCCCTCGACAATGCGCATGATCATCGGATTCAACGGCCGCGTCTATGGACTCAGCCGCTTCGGAGCCTCGGCACCCTTCCAGATTCTCGACCAAAAATTCGGGTATACACCTGAAAATATATGCGCCGACATAAAAAAATTCATAAAAAAATGAACATTTTTGGATTTTTTTGCATTTAAATTAAAAATATCTAAAAAAAAGTAGTAAATTTGTCCCCGAATATTGTCTAAAATCCGGCATTGGGGCAACCCCTATGCCGGATATTCGACAATAAATAATGGACATTTTAGCCCACGAATCAATTATTTTAACTAACTATATCCAAAATTTTTCACCTATGAAAAGGACGAAACTTCTGGCTCTCGCAGCAGCAATGTGCTTCGGTGCCACAGCGTTCGCTCAAAGCAACCAAGAGGTGACCTACGTCGAAGATCCTTCGCAAGGCTATCTTTTCAACCGCTTCAAAGACAACTGGTTTATCACCGCTCAGGGTGGCGCCAACGTCATGTTCTCTCACGGCGACTCCGAACGCGACCTTCAAGACCGCTTCTCTCCCGCCGCCGACATCTATGTAGGCAAATGGTTCTCTCCCCTCCTCGGTTTCCGTGGCGGTATCAGCTGGGAATCTATCAAAGGCATGTCCGACCGCAAGGACGCTCCCGGTGTGCTCCTCGACAAGGCTCCCATCAACGGAAAATACAAACAGCGCTTCCACAACATCGGCCCGGCCTTCGACGTAATGTTGAACCTCACCAACTGGTGGTGCGGATACCACCCCGGCCGTAAATACAACGCCATCATCTACGGCGGTATCGGCGCTTACTGGACATATGCCGCCAACTACCACGAAAAAGGCAACTCCTACGAACGTCACGGCTACAAGAGCCTTTCCGACCGCATCCTCGCCGGACGCCTCGGCTTGATCAACTCTTTCTCGATCAGCAACCGTGTAGACCTCTTCCTAGACGTACGTTGGACTCCTCAGGACAACAACCACCACGACGAATACGGCGACATCTACAACCGCACATCGCACAACGTATCCGCATTCCTCGGTGTTACCGTTAACCTCGGCAAGAACTACTGGAACGCTCCCGTGGTGCCCGTTTGCCCCGAACCCGAAAACTGCGACGCTCTCCGCGCACTCCTCGGTGCTGCCGAAGCACGTATCGCCGACCTCGAGAACCAACTCCAGGACTGCCTCAACCGTCCCGTTCCCGAAGCCGTTGTTGAGCACGCTCCCCTCGCAACTATCTACTACCCCATCAACGTTTACCGTCTCACCCAGAAAGACAAGGTGCTCCTCAAAGGCATCTCCGATGTCATGAAGGCTAACCCCGACAAGACATACACCCTCACCGGCTGGGCCGACAACTACACCGGTAACGACCAAATCAACACCCGCCTCCGCAAAAACCGCGCTGCCGGCGTTGAAAAACAACTCATCAAATACGGCGTTCCCGCTTCTCAGATTACTACCACTATCGACAACGGCAACCTCTGCCCCATGGGCGAAAAATACGTTGCCCTCGACCGTGCCACCACAATCAACGAGAACAACTAATAAGCACTGCGGCCCCCGGGCCTCAGCCGCTTGAAACCCTACCGTCCGACGCTCCCGCGCCGGACGGTTTTCTTTTACAGGAACATATTCCGGACGCACAAGCAGTGCAATGCCTGTCTTAGCCCGGAAAAAGTTGACTCCTAAAACGAGTCAAAAATGTCGAACGC